>JAUYOQ010000109.1 GCA_030697975.1 Nitrosopumilaceae archaeon
AAGGTGTGATTTATCTTATTATCTTATTATCTTTTTTTGCTTATCTTATTTAGATACTCTCTCTCCCACCTCACCCTCACTGTTATCTTCACTGTTCCCCAATTTCTGATTTTACCGCTACCTACGTCACTCAACAAACTCAACAAAAACTAAACTTTCCAAAACTCCAACATGAAAACGAAGAAATAGAGATGAACGATGATAGTTATTCTTCAGTTTGGTAGGGTTAGTTACTTAGTTAGTTTTTTTACGTTTCTGTTTGTCGATTCTCTATTTTATGTTTAAATTACGAAGAATCCATTCATTGGATTCCAAGGAAGGAACGAATCCAATCCATTATATTTATTCTTTTTTATATAGTTAGATAAATTATGGTTAGCTAAATTATCTTTAGATTAATTATATTGTCATTGGATTCCAAAATCCATTTATAACGTTTTTACATTTTCTTTTCTTTGGATTCAGGAATCCATTATCCAAAACTCGAAAGCTGTCCAGAGAATGCTTACATGTAATGATTACGATCGTTGGATGGTATTTATATTTAGCTAAATTATCTTTTGTTGTATTAATTAATTTTATTGTCATTGGATTCCAAAATCCATTCATAACGTTTTTATATTTTCTTTTCTTTGGATTCCGGAATCCAATATCCTAATAACTACTAACATATACTAACACTGCTGTCAGCTTCACTTGTACTACATTACGACCATCCCATATCCAAACTCGAAAGCTGTCCAGAGAATGCTTACATGTAATGATTACGATCGTTGGATGGTATTATGATGGCGCCATATGTGATTGTTGTGTAATTGAAGGGTGTGATCATACAGTTTGGACGATTGTACTACACTACTGTAACTGCACATGTATAACTAGCTAGAGTCCGTTCATCCCATATCCAAAACTCGAAAGCTGTCCAGAGAATGCTTACACGCTGGTGTTGCGTATAATGTTGCCAATCTACGTGTTCATGTGGCGGTGGTGGATAATGCCAACATAAACGATCTAGAGAACGTTTATTTGTAGTAAGTAACACTGCGATTGTTTGCTACTAGCTCTAACTTGCATTATGTATAAACAAGTAACTAAATACTAACACTGCCGTCAGCTTGACTATGACTAAGTAAGAGCATTGCCAATGCGCTACTACCGAGACAAATGCTACATATCCGTTGCTAGGCTAGTGCCACAAAGACTCAAAGTATTAAATAGCCGTAGCGACACACACGGGTGCTAGCTATGCGCTACACGTACACGTTATAGTAAGCTCGACTATGACTAAGTAAGAGCATTGCCAATGCGCTACTACCGACAAAGACTCAAAGTATTAAATAGCCGTAGCGACACACACGGGTGCTAGCTATGCGCTACACGTTATAGTAAGCTCGACTATGACTACTAAGAGCACTGCCAATGCGCTACTACCGTGACAATATCATTTTATTACCTATGAATTTAACCAGTAGCAGCATTGCAACTTGCTCTCTGTCTCTAGGAAATAGAATGACTATCGCTGTATCACAATCAACTACTTCAAAGACAAATACGTCGTAACTTGTGCATCAAGTGGTAACAATTCAAATGCCGTGTAGTAACAGATGTGGTGGACATCTTGAATGCTTAATAACTTGCTATCACTCTATATTAAAATCCTTTAGAATAGTATGATACAGTAACAAACCAAAGCCGATTTAGCATCAAATTCACGTAGTATGAGTAATGTCTTCAAGGTTTTCGACATTTCTGAAGTTTATTGTAAACGACAGGGGGAGAACGCCCCTTTTCTATATAATTACCAACATATTTGAGCACACTACCTCTCATATTACGTTGTACTTCCCTTAAAATCATAACTAAATCATCATAAATAAAACATCATAAATTAGATCGAATTCACCGTTAGTGTCATCATAATTTAATATAAAATAAAACAATAATGAATGAATTAACAAAAAATGAAATTATTAAAGTCTAGATTTCTCGAGTTTACAGATGCACATCTTCAGGTCTACCTATGCACATCTTCTGGTCTACCCTTACTTTCTCGAGATTTTTTAATAAAAAACTGGAGAAAAAAGTGAAAAACTTGACTATATTATACCGCATGGCTATATTATACCGCTATTCTTGCAGGTATTCTAGGTAATTAAATAATAACTATAAAGCTTGACTGAAACGAGTCAAAATCACATTAATATATTAAAATTGATATTTTTATTGTATATATTTTTGCATTTTAGGAATTTATTAGTGTTCTGGAAAATGGTTAATTTTCATCTGTGGAGTTATTGCAATAGAATCTATATACATTAATAAACTTATAATTATGTAAAATTAGATAAATAAAATTAAAGATAACGTTTTTATTTTATTTTATTTTATTAATTTATTTACGGTGTTGTTTTGTTGTTTCTTATTAATTATATCAGTCAGTCACTACATAACGATTCTTATTATAAACATATGAAACATAATAAACAAAGAAAGTAACATGCAAAGAAAGAAAGAAATAAATTCAATAATAAAAATACAAATACAACTAAGAATTCATACGAATAAATAGCTAAACATAAGAGTAAACACGCTGAAACACTGAAATTTTTTATTGAAAATGAATTTCCAATGACATGGGTGATATATAAATGTGACGACAACACAACGCAAGAAAGAATGACATAAATGATTATAAAAATACTATTTGTTCATAAAATAGAATTCCGACATTGTAAATATTGTAACAAACAACCAAACCACGTTGGACTTGTTCATTTCTCAAATTGATTGGAGCTGTAAAAGAGTCTATGTACAGCTCGAAGGTCGAAGGAACAAGAGAAATAGAACACAGAACAACGCCTAAATCCATCCAAAAACAATCATAAAACATTAAAATCGACTGCGCAGATACACAAATTACAATCGCCTTTCGTTGCCATTTCAAAAAAATTGCCTGCGGCGCTACTTTTCTCTCCTACAAACACTACACCTACTACTGTCACCTCCTTCCCAACAGTCACACATACACAGCCCTGCCCAGCCATATCAAACCTACCTACCCACTCATACATACATACATACAACAAAATACACACCTTTTCTCTAGCCAGTTTTTCAACTCATCTTTCACACAAGTCTAACACTCCTCCGGAAAACGACCTTTCTCCTTTACACTTTTACTTAATCACACCCTTACCTCACTCTCTCACTTACATCACTTTACTTTTTACTTTACTATATACATACTCACTACCTACCTAAACCTTTCAACTCTTCACTTTCTCTCAAGTTATTATATCTATACCTTCTCTTCTCCTAAAGACTTACTACACTTAATCGTACTACACTACTGTATCATTTCATTCGTGATAGTACTTGGTGATCTTCGAAGTTGATCTTGAATATATGATATGTAGTTCCCTACGATATTACAAAAAATCATAATTAAATCTCATGTTTTTCATATTTACATATTATAGCGGATTACCAATTAAGGTATAATGATACATAATTAGATTATAAATCCACTCCAGTACACCGTCTTTGTCCAAATGATTACTGTTCTGAAATTTGTTTGTGTATATGAGTAATCTGGATGTTCTAATTAACCATGTTTTCACTTCGGCCATATCATGGCTTCCTCCAGACTTAGACATTGCATGTTCAACAAATCCAGCATCTGCAAGAGCAATATGGACTTCGTTCTTTTCATCTAGTGATTCAGATGTGGGGCTACTATGCACTTTCACAGATTGATTATCATTAATGCTAAGTATTTCAGATTCATACGATTCACTACTGTCACTGTTAGACGTATCTGTGGAACACTCCAAATTGGGAGTGATTGATTTTTTAATTATACCTTTGCAACATGCTTGTCGTAGTGCTTTAATTTTTCGAGCTGTTGATATAGTATGATATTTCATTACTCTTTATGTAATGTGTAAAGACAACATATTTTCCATTTTCCCATGTAATGAATTACAAACCCTTACAAGTATATACTAACCCAAGTACTTATGTACTAACCCATGTGAGTGTGTACTAACCCAAGTGTTCTCTAAATATACAAATAACGGAAACACATTCTCTTGAATAGTAAAACGAAGGGTTACTGTTTGAACAAATTATATACAGTAAACTTCAAAAATTCAGATTTATAATGTAAGGTGATTTTCTAGTTAGCTTAACTGCAGCTTTCATAATGCACTTTGCTGAAATGCAGCTTTCGTCAATGATAACTTTGCAATTCAAGAGCATAAATATATACATTTTACATTTTACTATGCTATTTACTACTATGTAGTGATGTGTTGTGCCCCACATATCGTAACTATGAAACAAATTGGAGTTATATTACAAAATTCTTTAGTATTGATTTGAAATTCTTTAGTTAGCGCTAGATTTGAAATTAAAAGCATTAATAGAGATATTATTATTACATATATATATGTAAAATTTTCTCGAAACATGCGTATATACTATAAGCTACTACTTATTAATATGAAACCTAACATAAGTATGATAGCGCTATATGTTCACAGTATTGGGCTTGTTTATATTAGTAATGATTTCAATCACCATCATCTATCAAATCATAATATGACAGTGCTCTATAATTAACTTCTCACATCTACGTAGTCGCCTAATGCCAATCTCGTTAGTAATAGGCACTACCAAAACTGCCATTCGAACATATTTCCTATGTTCAATTCCTGCCTTTATGTCCTACTAATATCCAAAAAAATTTGCCTGCGGCGCCGATATATTGTTCATTTTATCCTTTCACCACTGCGCCGCGCCGCGCCGCACCACCCACACACCCAGCCAGCCCACCAGCCCGCCCGCCCGCCACCCACCTACCCACCCACCCACCTACCCACCCCCACCACCCAACACCCAGCCACATCATAACCCAAACACTTCCTTCCCAACATTCCAATACCTTTGGATTACATGGAATATTAACCCACCATGCACTTGAGCCTTTTTTTCGATCCACTTTACTGGAATATTATCGATCCACTTCCATGGAAGGTGTGATTTATCTTATTATCTTATTATCTTTTTTTGCTTATCTTATTTAGATACTCTCTCTCCCACCTCACCCTCACTGTTATCTTCACTGTTCCTCCTGAAGGTAAAAGCCTATTGCTGATTTGAACATTCGTATCCATTGCAGTGGATTTACGTTTCCTATGTTCCTTTTTAATTGGTTTTAGTTGGTTTGTAATCTCGTCGAAAACCGACTCCAATTCAAATCGATTGACTGTCCATATAGTTGACCTGTTGTTACGGTAATTGACAAACCATTTAAGAAAACGTCGGAACTGTATCATTTCATTCGTGATAGTACTAGGTGATCTTCGAAGTTGATCTTGAATATATGATATGTAGTTTCCTACGATATTAGAAAAAAGATAATTAAACCTCATGTTATTCATATTTACATATTATAGCGCATTACCGATTAAGGTATAATGATACGTAATTAGATTATAAATCCACTCTAGTACACTGTCTTTGTCCAAATGATTACTGTTCTGAAATTTGTTTGTGTATATGAGTAATCTGGATGTTCTAATTAACCATGTTTTCACTTCGGCCATATCATGGCTTCCTCCAGACTTAGACATTGCATGTTCAATAAATCCAGCATCTGCAAGAGCAGTATGGATTTCGTTCTTTTCATCTAGTGATTCTGATGTGGGGCTACTATGTACTTGTACAGATTGATTATCATCAATACTTAGTATTTCAGATGAATATGATTCACTGTCACTAGGAGAGGAACACTCCAAAGTGGGAGTTATTACATTTTTAACTAAACCTTTACTACATGCTCGTCTTAGTGCTTTAATGGTTCTTTTAGCTCGAAGATTTGTTGATTTATTATGACATTTCATTATTCACGACCAAAGACAATATATATTACATTTTCCCATGTAAATGAATTGAAAACCGATGCAAGTATATACTAACCCAAGTACTTATGTACTAACCCATGTGAGTATGTACTAACCCAAGTAAGTATGTACTAACCCAAGTGTTCTCTAAAAATTCATATAACGGAAACAAATCCATTTTTATAGTAAAACAAAGGGTTACAGTTGGCACAATTTATATACCGTAAACAAAGTAAACTTCAAATTTAAATAATGAAAATATGTTATAACAAAAGGCGGAAGTCAAATGACGATCAATGCCTTCAAAATTTTATATTTGCTTATCCTATAAGGACGATATTTCACATTCGAATCCGCTGCTTCCTTC
Source organism: Nitrosopumilaceae archaeon (assembly GCA_030697975.1). Lineage (GTDB taxonomy): Archaea > Thermoproteota > Nitrososphaeria > Nitrososphaerales > Nitrosopumilaceae > VHBM01. Next base: position 6,274 of record JAUYOQ010000109.1, read on the forward strand.
TGTGATTATAGATTTGACAAAATGATGCAATATATATACTACTTTTAAAATTACAATGCTTAACACATAATGCGCTGATATTCATCACCAGCCCACAATCATTTATATTTAACGTAGGTACATTTCCTTAATAATGCACTAACGTCACTCACCTCTCTACAACCATATAAATTTAACGTATGTACATTTCCTAATGCACTAACATCACTTACTTGTCGACAATGACTTAAATTTAACATATGTACGCTACGTAATGCACTAATATCCGTAATGTTTTGACACACTAATAAACTTAGTGTATGAACGTTTCTTAATGCACTTACATCTGTAATAGCGCGAAAAAAGCTTAAATATACTGAATGACAATTGCTTAACGAACATAGATCCAACGAACATACATCTACATTATTACTTTCACAATCTTCAAAAATGAAACTGTACAATCCACCTAGACCATCAATATTAATGTGATTATACAATGGTGATGCAAAATGCAGGGATAATTGTTTCTTTGGAGTAATAACGAGCTTAGACAAACAGTACATTCGAAAGTTATGGTGATGCAAAATGCAGGGATAATTCTTTCTTTGGAGTAACAACGAGCTTAGACAAATAGTACATTCAAAAGTTTTCAGATATAATAAATCTCATTGATATCTCGGTACTTAACTTTAATCGTCTGTAAATTTGGCGTTTGCATGAATAAACTTGTTCAAAGTTACAAAGTTACGTTCATATATTTCGCAAAGGAAACTACATATGCAGCATGCGATATCAACATTTTGAAATATAGTCATTATTTGCTGTTAATTAATAATAATTTATAATAATAACTAAATTTAATTAAAGCAAAAGCTGCAGTTTTTGAAAACTGCAGCTTTATGCCGCAGTATATTCCAGTATTGTTAATTAATCTAGATAATTAATTAATTAATTGTTATAATTAAGTTATCATAATATGAGACTTGTAACGATAGTATGATAATAATAAGAGACTTTTAATTATGTGTAGCATTAGTTTGATGAACGACTGGATACAAAAAGAAGCAGTAGACTTGAAAGAGAGATTGCATCATTTGAGTAATGCAGTTGCAGATTATGTCTCAAGAATTCATGACGTAGAACAACTTTGAAATTGAACGGCAAATATCAGATATAATTATTCAATTTTATAAAGATGAAAAAGATTAGTTAACTCGCAATGGTGGTTTAGTAAAGCAAGCTCGCATTGATGAACCTGGAGCTATAGCTAAGGCAATTTATGACAGGTATATAAAATATATATATTATATATTATATTAAAATATATATATTATACTTACGATAGCTATGTATGACAGGTATCCAGGAGATTTGGCGAAAGATGCATTACTGATTATCGTCGTGCTGTTCTGAAGCCGACTCTCCATTCCAATATTAGCTAAAATGGACGATACTGAAGCTGCAGCTACAGTTATAGTTGACAAGTCTACATTATAGTTGACAAGTCTACAGGAGGTATGATATCGGTTCAGTTAATGCTTGCTAATTATGGGACAGCCGGTATTCTAGGTTTATTAGATGTGTAAGACGATAATACGGTAAAGTGTTGTTGATTTAGATTTCACTTAAATTTAATGTATCTACATTTCCTAATGAGCTACATTTCCTAATGAGCTCACATCTGTAATATTATGGTACTACTATTTTAAGGTGTTATATGTAGAATTAGATTATGCATTTTTGTTTACTACCCAAATAATACTGACAGTAATAACTAAATTTATAATAATCTAAACTACTATTTATTCTAGCTTTCAAACTTCCAGTTCAGATTTTTAAAAAATCTATAACATGTCAATCGATATTTGTACTTGGATCTAATATCGGAAACTTAGCATCTGTTTTTTCCATGCCAAGCAGTCAGCATGTGCACTAAATCCTTAACAATTTGAGGTATCATATCCTGTTGAATTCTAACATATATAATGATTAGTTTTAAAGTATTAAATAAAGTAAAATAATAACTCTAACAAAAACCTGTCTTCTTTTGACATTATCCTATTTTTGATTATTTTTGGGAATGTAAATGTGGGTTTATACTAGTATATACTATCATCAAGATTGCGTGGGAACTCAAAATCAAATTATTGAGTTTGATTTCTATATGTTGGTATGGGTGTACTCGAATTCGGTCTTATAAATTGATAGGTTCTACATATGGAGACTTGCCCGTTTGTCTACAAATATAACTTAACAGAAAACTACGAATAATTTATTAACAGAAAACGTACAGTACGTTATCCAAGTTTTTAAACTGTAACACTCTTGTGACGTGAGAATAGGACTTTTGGTCATCATCCATTTTTGACTATTTGAAGTAAGTCAGTCAGACCGTAACTACACCAATGGTATATATAATATATATCATAGCCACACTACTCTCAAGAAATCAGTCAGCTAATAGCTTACAATCAATATATCATATGTAGCTACCATAGTTACATCAAGAAGTCAGTCGGCCCAACTTATATCTCTCTTTACTAGACTCTCGTGTTATATCGTAAGAATAGATTAGGTTGGTTTATTGCATGCGTGAATGTGTCGGTGTGCGATGTAGACTTGTGAATCTTGTTCACAAATAGCACTAATAAAAGACATTATTATACTTCTATACTTCAATAAAACATACATACTCGTGACGACGAGAAGAGAGTCTACAATGAATACTCAGCAAACTACTCACGCTACTAATCTCATCACATTAACAAAATCAGGAGAATGAGGCGAGAGCACTAGCAGATACTTATCCGCATAGAGGTAGTATGACATAATAATCTACGAATCCAATAATAGTATTTTAAAAGGAATACTCAGCAAACTACTCACGCTACTACTCTCATCACATTAGTATATTTGAATAATTAACAACAATCAAAATTGAGTACATAAAAATCGTAATAAGAAATAAATACCTATCTATCTCTCTATCTATCTATCTATCTATCTATCTATCCAATCAGGCAAGCGTATTCTCTCAAGCAAGTGTATTCTGTTTCTTTCTTAAGTTATGTTCCATCCATCCATCCATCCATCCATCCATCCATCATGTGCTTCTATGTATATCTTATTATATATTATTATATATGTGTTATTATATATTATTATATATGTGTAAAATAAATAATATTACTAACTCGGGAGAATACTGAAGTGACGAAGCAAAACAAATACAAACTTACTGTTCTGTTCCATTCATTCATATAAATTATAAATATATATACAATCAAAATGAAGTTATGCTTCATCCACTATTGTTGACGCCACATCCACTCTTGCTTTGCTTGTTTGTTATTACTAAGCATTATGTAGAGATTTCACCCACCTCACATTCTTTGTATTCTTCAGATATGTCCATAAGAAACTGGAAGAATTCGTTGGTGGCAAGAATGGAACTAACTCGGGAGAATAATGAAGTGCCGAACAACGCAAATAAATAAATACAAACTCACTGTTCCATTCATTGATTCATTTGTTCAGAAAGAAATCGTCATTTATAATTTGATTCTAGTTGCGTGTCTGCCATCTGTTCCGCCATTTTTCTGATTGCTGTTGATTTATTTATTTGTCTTTCTTTCTTTCTTTCTCCACCCACCCACCCAGCCCGCCTACGACGCAACATGTCAAAGACGAACAAAAACTGCAACAAAATACGACTTCCAAACAAGAATGGAGCAAACAAAAATGGAAATAGGAAGAAATACCTGCCTGCCTGCCTGCCTGCCTGCCTGCCTGCCTGCCTGCCGTCCCATCTCGTAGCCAAATTCAAATTTTCTCATTTCCCATCCGCGCCAAAAATGGCTTTTTGGCAGTAAAGCGGCCTTACCGGGGGCTCCAGGAGGCGCCGCATACAAATCGTTTCTGCAAA
>JAUYOQ010000118.1 GCA_030697975.1 Nitrosopumilaceae archaeon
TGAGCAACACAATGGAATGATTATAGTAAATCCAAATCCAGTCATGTTCAAAATTATTATCCCAAAACAAAGATTCTAAAATCGCGTAATCTTCACTAGGATTACGTTCAGATTATTAGATGTAATGGATTTGATAATTTCTCGATAAGATCTTTTCAAGATTTGTATGTATTAAAAACCATATAGAAGTAAAACAGAAACAACAAAGAGATAATTCTACAAGACGTGGCGGTTGCTGCTAACGTCTGTAAATTAGACTGACTCATTTAGCATACAACTTTTTGTCAATTTGTTATGAATTGAATAGTATGCCCAACCTAATAGTGCGATTGAAACTAAAAGTAATGGAATCTGATATACTGAAAGAAAGGTAGATGCAGCAACTCCTATACTACCAAAACTTGTCAACAGTATGAATCCTATTGATGAACAGCTTGCACATGCACCTGAAATAACTCCTACAGACGAGCCAGAAAAGAAGGATTTACTCATCTTTAATTTGGTGTTTTTTATGACGTATACATTCATGCTAACTACTATTCCCATTAGCGCAGATATTGCGTTTGATAACACAAAAACAGGAATTGCATCTTCTGGCAAATAAAATACAAAAACTGGAAGAAAGAACAACAATTCTCCTAAGACATTAAAAAGTATCCAAAATGCCACAAAAATTGATGATGCCAAAAAAATGTAGAACTTGTGAGAGAAAACCAGCTTAAATGATGACAGCATGATTTGATTCCCCCAATTTATTCAAGCATCTTATCAAAGATGTTCTGAAATGTATCAAATGGGTACGCACCAGTCAATGACTGTGGAGTTGAACCGTCATTTTTGAGAATCAAAAAGGATGGTGTTCCTTGAAAGTTAAGCTGTTTTGCAATATTTAGATCAGCCTCTACAAGTGAACGATATTTATCGCTATCAAGACAGGAATCAAAGCTTTGCTTGTCTAGTCCAATTTCAGAGGCAAAATTTTTCAGGTTGTCTTTTTTTGCCCAGCCTGAATTTTCTGGACCTTGATTATTATACAATACATCATGAAATTCCCAGAACTTTTCTTGATCATTTGCACATTGGGATGCCATTGCTGCAGTAATTGAATCAGGTCCTATTACTGTAAAGTGCTTAAAGGCCATACTGACCTGACCCGAATCTACATATGCATCTTTAATTTGTGGACTGGTAATTCGTGCAAATCTTCCACAGTTGGGACATTGAAAATCACCAAACTCAATTAATGTAATAGGAGCTGAAGGATCTCCCTTTAGCGGTGTGTCTTTTGTTACAA
>JAUYOQ010000119.1 GCA_030697975.1 Nitrosopumilaceae archaeon
CAGAGTTTATCAAAATGTCTCCTGCAGGTTTTGTTGAAAGCCAACCACATGATGTTTCTTTGATGTAGTTAGTTTTTTATCTGTCAAAACAAAAGATTTTTTGTGTTTACAAAAAGGACTGTAATTGGAATAGGTGCAGGCATTACAATTTCAGCAATAGGCGTTATTGCCCTTATCGCATCATTTGGAATTCAAAGCATCAATGTTGATGAAACAGTAGCAGCAGGAGACAAGACATCGTTTGCATTTAATGCACCCCTTGGAGCAAAAGAGAGTCTAGTGATAACAGGAAATACATTTGCAGTTACACTACAGACTTCAGGTGATGGCAAACAGATGACAGAACAAGAATTCAAAAATGAATTGAATCTTGACTGGATAGTTTTAGAAGAGGGACAAAACCGACTTGAGATACACAACAACGGAGAATCAGAGCTAAAACTAGAGGGAACCTTTGAGGTTTCAAGCGATCCTATATTGTTTACATATCACATTTTGGTAATTACATCTGGAGTTATTATTATCGGTTTTTGTGCAGCATTTAGCGTAAAAAAGCCAAGGGGGTTTTAGCCTAGCTCTGCGCTAGGATAGGATCCCAAAATTTTTAGAAACAAAGTTTCTTTTCTTATTTTCTTTAGTACTTCTGAAATTTTGGAATTTTTTTCATGTCCCTCAAAGTCAACATAAAAGTTGTACTCCCACGGGGTGTTTTTTGTAGGTCTTGATTCGATCTTTGTCAAGTTTATTTTATGGTCATGGAACTTTTCAATAACACGAAATAGTGCTCCAGCTTCATGTTTTACTGAAAATATTATCGATGTCTTGTCTTTTCCAGTTTCTTTTGTTTTTTCCTTTGACAAAATCAAGAACCTTGTATAGTTGTTTGAATTATCCTCGATTCCTTCCTTTACTACTGGAACACCATAAATTTCAGATGCCATCTTACTTGCTATACATGCGATGTTTTTCTTGTTGAGTCCCTTGATTATCTGGACGCTTCCCGCAGTATCATATGCAGGAACTGTTTTCATGTGATTTTTTTGGATGAACTTTCTACACTGGCCAAGTGCTTGGGGATGAGAGTATACAGTATCAATTTTATCAAGTGGGCCAAGACCAATCAAGCAGTGTCTTATCCTAAAATATGTCTCACCTACAGCATAGAGCTTTGTCGAGTACAGAAGATCATGACTTTCACCAACACCTCCCTCAAGTGAATTTTCAACAGGCAATATGGTATAGTCAGTTTTTCCATTTTCAGTATATTCTATGATGTCAGCAAATGTGGGAAGAGGAATAGTCTTGATTTTTTTACCAAAAAAGGAAAATGCAGCTGCCTCGCTATATGCTCCTCGTTCGCCTTGGAACGAAACACGTAACATCTCTTACGCTCTCAGCTTGATAAAGTCATAATTTCCAAAATCTACTGATAGCTTTCTTTCATCTATCCATGCACACTCGACGCATTTTATGGCATCGTGCATTGGTATAACGCTTCCACCACACTTTTTACATTTTGTAAACAGTACGCCAAGATCAGGTTCACTTATTGTTGCATGTATAGCTCCATTTAGGTGACCAATTATCTTTAGCTTTACGATGTCATTAACAAGTGCCACAGATTTTTTCCTGATATTTCTTGTATTACAAATGCACTCTACATGAGACTTGAATGGTTTTCCATTAACATATAGTATCATAACTGCAATCATCGATGACATGACAGCAGCAACTGTTCCTATTACGATGTCATTTACCTGTGGGATAGATAGTTGTTTGAAATTTTGAACTTGTGCTGTGCGCTCTTTTTTGTTAAGGTCAGGAGTACCAACTACAGCTGATCTTACCATATGACCATCATCAAAAGTATTCTTTCCAGCTTCGTATTCTTC
>JAUYOQ010000129.1 GCA_030697975.1 Nitrosopumilaceae archaeon
GGAGATGATGCTAAAAGTGCAGCATTTTGTGTAATTTCTGGTTTTGTGTTCAGTTTTGAGACAAGTGATGACGCTCGTTCTTTTGAGATATCATAAACGTGGGTCAGTTTTGCTGGAATCTTGCCAGAATCAATAGCTAACGCTATTTGGGTTCCAATTGCGCCGCAGCCTAGTAAACCGATTCTTTTCAACCACACAATTGGGTTAAATATTCATAATAAAGTATTGGAAAAATTTCTTGCTTTATAGCAGAAAAAGTAGATGTAGTGTAATTTAATGAAATTAAAGCTTAGATCTTGTTAATGGAGTTTACAACCTAAAGATTTTATTCAAAGCTGCAAAGTATTGCTGTGCTCAATACAGTATACAAAGATGCTATAAGAAATCGTGAAAAAATGCTTTCTGTTCTCAAAGGTCCCAAATTTGAGATGATTCTTCAAAAAGCCAAGGAAAATTGGGCATATTACAAGCCTGCAAAAGAGGATGTAACTATTGCAGGTATTGATTCAAGTTTTAACAATACCAAATTCCAAGGAATAGAGTTATGGGCAGTTACTGCAGTTTCTATAAGATCTGATGGAAAGATCCTAGTAGACCTGCATAATTCCGGACTAGAACCTGATGTAGAGTTATCTAGAATTGCAAGTAAAATGGAAATTGATGCATGCCAGCAAAGCATAGATTCTGTTGACCTAGTCTTGATGGATGGGTCTTTGCATTCTCAGTTTATGACACGCCAATCCTCGTTGGACGCTGCAATTGTAAATGCCATGAAAAAAAGGGAAAATGTAATTTTTATCTCAAAGACATCAAATACAAAAAAACAGTTTGAGAGTTTGGATTCGCTTGCTGGAGATATATTCTACTATAATCATGTGACAAAAACACCAGGGTTTAGCAAGATAGTTGTTGAAAAGAGATATGGAAAAGACAAGATCATATCTTCAACGTTTGTTAGACTAAGCGATTCAACTCCAATAATAAAGCTTGAATTTTTAGGTGCTGATCACACAGAAGATGAGATAAAGTCTGTGATGAACAAGCTCTACAAAAATAGTGTTGGAGGATATCCATATGCTCTCAAGCTTGCACATGCCAACTGTAAAATACATGACAAGGACCTTGCAAAGATGGTTAGTCTTTTGGGACTCAGCAACGAGATTGGATCAAGGGAGGTTTTGGGTTGAATATTGGTTATGTAGTTGGCGAGTCAAAGCCTACTTTCGTTACCGCGCTTAGCTCAAGACCACTCTCAGTTGGAGAATATGTCATTATTGATTCAGAGGAAGGAAAGATCTTAGGGCTAGTTGAAAAGTCTGCAGTATCTAGTGCAGCCTTTGCAGATGTAAGAAACTTTGAAGAGGCTGCAGAAAGCACAGAGATTGCAGAGATTAACAGTAGAGACAAAACCTACACTGCTCATATTGGGGTCTTTGGATTTTTAGATAAACTACAGAGAGGACAGTCAATTATTCCTGCAATTCCTCCTATTCCAGGAACACCAATCTTGCAACCTACACGAGAAGATCTTGAGACAATATTTTGCCCAACAAAGGATGGGTGGATAAAGATTGGCCATTTACTGCGAAACAAAACAATTGATGCCAAGGTAAACCTTGACAAGATTGTTTCAAGACATTTGGGAATCTTGTCAATGACAGGAATGGGAAAAAGCAATCTTGTTTCTTTGTTGACAAAAGAGATTGCAAAACTAAGAGGCACTGTAATAATTTTTGATTATCACAATGACTACACATCACTTAACATTCCAAGAATCAATGTTGTGGATGCAAAGATAAATCCAAGACTCTTGGATCATGAACAACTATCAGAAGTTTTGGAAATAAGAGACAGCGCCAATGTACAGCAAAGAATATTGCGAATGGCTTTTACAAACAAAGTAAAAGAATCAAAAGAGTTCTGGGAAAAACTCGAAGAGGAAGTCGAGTTTATCATAAATGCTGAAGACAAAAAGCTCAAGGAGTATAGAACATCTGCTTATCGAGTACAGGACATCATTGATGAAGCTCAAAGAAGATTTGCTGATATTCTGGATCCAGATATGGGAGATCCGCTCAGCTTCATAAAAGAGGGTCGTGCAAATGTACTTAACATATCAGAATTATCTGAAAAACAAGCAAATGTTGCAGTCGCATTTTACTTGCAACAACTACTAAGAGATAGAAAAGATGCCAGTATTGCAAGACATGGAAAACTAAAACGTGAAAGAAGCTACAGATTCGAATCACCGATATTTGTAATAATTGAAGAGGCGCACGTCTTTATTCCAAAAGAACAGGATACATCAGCCAAGTATTGGGCAGCAAAGATTGCAAGAGAGGGAAGAAAGTTTGGTCTTGGTCTTGGAATAGTATCACAGAGACCTAGGAGCGTTGACCTTGATGTTCTCAGCCAGATGGGTTCCTTTGCAATAATGAAGATAATTCAAGAAGACGACCAACGACAGATAGCCTCGGCTACAGAATCTACTAGTAGAGAGCTCATAGGACAGCTAACCTCCCTAAATGTAGGCGATTCTGTGCTTGTAGGTCAATGGGTAAACCTTCCATCACTAGTACATATCGAAGAAGTAAAGGAGAAGATCATGGGAGCTGATCAAAGTGCTGTTAGAGCATGGGCAAAATCAGAGAAGATGAGTGAAGTTGCAGTAGAATCAACACAAAAGTTAGTTCAAAAAGATTTGTTGTTAGACTAAATGATATTCTCACATATTTC
>JAUYOQ010000131.1 GCA_030697975.1 Nitrosopumilaceae archaeon
AAGGAAAATGCGTTGGATGCTGGCGCTAATGGCGTAACAATAAGTGGAGCTGGCCCATCTGTAATATCTTTTACAACAAAATCATCAGATCAAAAAAAGATTTGTGCAGCTATGAAAAAGGGTTTTGCCTCATCTAATACAAGCTGTCAGACTATAATCTGTAAGCCCTGTAAAGGAGCAATCGATCTCTAGTATTTGGTGTTATTGTATTGGAAAGAGCTGTAGTAGTTTTTAGTGGCGGATTAGATTCTGTATGTACGTGTGCCTACCTCAAGGCAAAATATGAGCTGTATGGGATCACCTTTGCGTATGGACAACGAGCTAGTCGAGAGCTAAAAACTGCAAAGAATCTTGCTAAAAGTCTCAAACTAAAAAAACATAAAATTGTAGATATTAATTTCATGAAAGAACTTTATGGTAAAACTAATGTCCTTACAAGTACAACAAGACCAATACCTCATAGATTTAATTATTCAATTGTAGTTCCAATACGAAATGCCGTGTTTTTGTCAATTGCTGCTGCATGGGCATTTACACTAAATGCATCCTTGGTTGCATATGGCGCACATAAAGGCGATGTATTTTATCCTGATTGTCGTCCTTCCTTTTCAAAGAAAATGGAACTTGCGTTAAATCAAGGAGAGATTGACGGAATAAAAAATGGAATTAGAAAGAAATTAAGAATTTGGACACCGTTTGATGAATCACTTTCTAAAAGCGAGTTACTGAAAATAGGTCATGAAGTTGTTGGTGATTTGCTGTTTAGAACGTGGAGTTGTTATTCAAATGCGAAATTGCATTGTGGAAGATGTGAATCATGTAATAACCGCAAGGCTGCTTTTGTAAAAGCTAAAATTTTAGATAAGACCAGGTACTTGAACTAGCTTTATTCTATTTACTATCTGTTTTCTAGGATTGGTTTTTTCAGTATCAACCATCTGATTATGATATACCATCCTACAAAAACTGCCCCAGCAATTCCCCAAAAGATCCAGTTTTGCACTTGTGCATCAAATCCCATTTGTACAAACACGCCTGTGATTTCTCTTGAAACTAGTGCTGATACTGCCAGAACTATAAAGAATTCAATGGCTTTCCAAGTCCAATAAGGCCATGACTCTTTTGGTATGTGTACGTTGTTGTGTACTCCCACATACCTTGTCTTATGGGATGATTATTTATTTTTTCAGAAAGTTTTAGGCAAACGAAGAAGAGTTGGTGTTGTTTTTTATCATAGCAATGATATCTTTTCGATCTTCTTTTCTTTCATAAACTCCTCTAAATGCATGTGTAGTCATCTTTGCGTCGTTTTTTACTCCCCGCATCTTCATACAGAGATGTTCTGCCTCTATAACCACGGCAACGCCTTTTACTCCTTGTACAAATAGCTCATCTGCTATGTTTTTTGTAAGTCGTTCTTGAATTTGCAGTCTTTTTGAATATTTTTCTACCAAACGGACCAATTTTGAGATTCCAAATACTCTTCCATTAGGTGAATATGCTATGTGTATTTTGCCAAAGAATGGCAACATATGATGTTCACACATTGAATAGAACTGGATGTCTTTTGCAATGACTGCATCGGAATCTTCAGAGAATTGAATTGATAGTTCAGAGTCGGAATCATATCCTGAAAAGATCTCTTTATACATGTCAACTATTCTGTTTGGTGTTTCGCGTAAACCCTCTCTAGTTGGATCCTCACCTATCTCAATTATTAATTCCCTGATTAGTTTTCGTACTCTTTGTTCATCCATTATGGAGCACCTATCAATTTGTGTAATTGTGGTATTATACGTACCTCATTATAGAGAGGATATACTATGTCATAAAATTCCAAGAGTTGCTCCAAGCTTGGCTCGGCTACACCGTAGGTTGGCTGTATTATAAATCCCGCAATATCAGTTTTAGAAATTGTATTAAAAATTCTCTTGATTAGTTCTTTAAATGATAGTAAATCCGTTTTTGAGCTAACTACAATTTTGATGTATGTTATTTTCTTTAGTGATACTGATGTTTTAAGACATTCAAACGCATTTTCCATGAGTGTTGAATAGTGTTTAGGATCAACAAATTCAGAGTCTTTGGTTTTAAATTCAATTTTTACAAAATCGATAAACGGTACAACCTCAGAAAATTTAGCAGAGTCAAAACATGATGACTCTAGATAGGTAGGGATGTTTTTTGATTTTACATGCTTTGCCATTTCCCTGACTGCTTCGTGTTGAATGAGAGGATCCCCTCCTGTAAAATTAACTTTGTAGGTTTTGTCTTGTAATTTGGAGTTTATTATTTTACAGGCTTCTTCTAATGAATATTCTGTGCCAGAATTCATAGGAAGTGCCTCTACGGTATCACAATAAAAACATGTGAAAGGACAACCTGCTAGTCTAACAAATAACGTCTTTGTTCCATAGAGGATCCCCTCACCTTCCACAGATGTGAATATCTCAAACAGTCTTACTTTCAAGGATTTAATTATGAATGGTTGTTATTTATTTAATAAGATTATAGCAATAGTTATGACATTACTGGTTCTTTAGTATAAAATAAACCAGAAATGAAAAATACTACTCCTAAAATTCCGATTAATCCTCCAACAAATTCCACTGTTTCACCTAGGTCAAACACTGTTGGTGCCCATAAGAATGCAATTAGCGCACCAACAACCATCATAGGTATACCAACGCCAACAGAAATTCGTTTAGAAGCCATGGTATAGTTGGGCTCTTTTTAAAATGTATATGAAGTTTGTGTCAGATTATTGAAGCATTCTATACAATTTTTTAAGTGTTTTTTCAACTTCAGAAATTTTGTTTAACGCGTCTTTTGGTGAATCGTCAGCTTGGGATTTTGCCTGTTCTAATAATGAGAATGAGTTTTTGATCCAACGTTTGGCAGCGGCGTTTTTATCTGCCTTTGCTGCCAGTTCATGTAATTCATTTTCTAATTGTTGAATTTTTAGTTTGATTCTTTCTGTTTTTGACTCTGAGAGAGATTCAGCTCGTAAAGAGTTAACCTCATTCTTATCGATTTTTGTATTTTCAATATCATTTATGAAGTTATTTAGCGTGTTAAATAATTTGAAAGCATCTTCAAGATTGCCTTTTGAGATAAGAATTTTTAATTCACCAAGCATGCTTTTTGCTTTATCTAGCTTGACCGTATCAATGCGCTTACTGGTTGATAGTTTGTCTAATTTTGCTTCAAGGTTTTTAATTATGGCATCTATTCTATTTGCTTTTGATTCATCAAACTGATTTTTAAGTGTAATAATGATCTTAGTCTGTTTTGCTATTTGGCTTGAATTAGATGCTTTAATGAGTTGTAGCCTTGATTGCTCTAGGTTTTTGGTTATGTTTTCTGATAAGCCTAGATCCTTTGCTTGTACAATAAGTATATCGACTCGTTGTATTTGTTTTTCAGCAAAATCCTTTGCACGCATAGCCTTCTTTTGATCGGCATTATCTTTGAGTGCATTATAAACATCAAGTGTTAGTGATTCTAGTATGCCAATGGTCTTTTCTGCAGATCCAAGATCTCCACTGTTGTAATTGTTTCTTGCAGTGGTTATTAATTCATCAAGCGCCTGAAAATCAATTTCTACGCCATTTTTTTCCGCTATTCCTTTAAGCCTATCCACATATTTTTCCATTCTATCAATAACTGGTTTTATTCCATATTGGGTATTGGTATCCTGTGCTAACGCAAGCTCTGCAACTGGCCTTGCTTGGCTAATTTGCTGTCCAATCTCTTTAAAGATCCTCATTGCTGCCAAAAAGTGAGCTCTAGCTTCTTCAGTATTTTCCTCTTTGGTAGCATTATTTAATGCGTCTATTTCGGCAGAACCTTGTTCATATAATTTCTTTATTTCATCAGGTACTGATTCTGTATTTGAGAGTTCAGATTTTATGTGATCCCTTGCTTGCATCGCAAGTCTAACTAGTGATTCTGTTTCTGATTCTGCATAAGCATGGGTTAAAATGGTGCCCAGTAGACTTGCAATCAAAAATAACATAACAAAATAGGTTTTATTCATTGGTCCTCGCCGGTTATACCATCCTTTAACTTTACTAGATTCTGTAATTCTTTTTTTTCAATCTCAACTATTCCTTCTCGTTCTAGGCGTTTTACGGCTCTCCACATAGTTGTTCGTGGTTGAAGGAATTTCTTGCGTAATTCACTTTCATATGCTTGCCCGCCGTTATCAACAATAAAGGAGATGAGCTCTTTGTCATCGTCTCGAAGATTTGGTCGTAGTACAAAGATTGTTTCTTTATCAAGTGTTCGGTATATTGTTTTTTCTTGTTTTGATGTAACAGCTAGTGTTTCTTTTATGACTATGTTTTTTCTTCTTTTTAAAATTACAGCAGATGCTATAGCTGCTGCAACAACTCCAATAATAATGATAATTGAATTACTCAATATTGAATTGGACTGGGTTGTTGAGGTTTGTTCTTGAATTGCCAGGTTTTTTGCTTCATTTGCCAAGTCTGTTGCATCTGTAAATCTACCATTGTCATATGCAGTTAATGCCTCATCAAGTTTGGTATCTGCTAACGGAGTCTGTATTCCGTTGTTTTTTATTTGCTCTATTGAATTTCTTGCGTCATTGATAGCATCTAATGTTGTTTGAGCAGAACCAGATACGCCAAAAGAATAGCTTATCTCAATATGGCCCGAAGGCAGTAAAAGACGAGATTGTTCATCGATTATTTCTATACTTTGAGGAATGATGTTCATTCCAACAATAACGGTATTTTTTGGCATGAGTACTGTATGTTCTGATGGCGTATCTACAGTGAATGACCAGATCTTGCCATCTTTTGATACAAGATCATGAGTATCATAATCTATTGTAAGTAAAGAAGCCCCAAACGTTTCAACTGTTGCTATGTTATCTTTTATGTTAGTTGCAAGTAAAAGTCCATTTTCGTCTTGCGCGACAAAATTTTCTATTGTTTCTCCAAACAGTTTTACAGTAAAGTCAGGAGAGAGTGGATCTGCTTCTGTTTGATAAAAAACATGGGTTGAGCCATCCTGATAAATAATAAAATCAATAGTTCGAAGAGCACTAAGAGAGCTTTGAATAGGCATGCCTACGGCTAGTATAACAAAACCTAGTGCAATTATGGGCATCCTGACCATTGTTGAGAGGATACTTTGGTTCCTTACAAAAAGGATTCCATCCTCTGGAAGAGGTTCCTGTGAATTACACAGTACCAATTGTGGGTTCATAAACTAGTACCTTAGATTCATGGATTCTACCAGAGACTGGAATTTTTGGAATTCTTGGAAGAATTGGACGCCTTTTTCAGTAACCATATACTTTCTGTTCCTGTCATCTTTGATTGAACCTACTAGGCCAGCATCAACAAGTTTTTGGCACTTGTCTAAGACTGCATAGTGAGAGAGGTTGGCTTTTCTTGATATGGCAGAAACAATAACTCCCTCACGGCCACCTGACATGGTTACATCCAAAATGTCACCAATTATTCCCATCTCGGATCTGTATTGTTGTTTTGACATACCACCTATACGGCGAGTTGGTTAATCAGGTACATTTTGAAACCTTAAAGCGGAACGCATAGCGGAACGCCTGCTTCACCATCCAGAAATTGTAAAAATGGTTATTTTTTACGGCGCGAGCATATTTCAAAATTTAAGCGATCTAAGACTCTTGCTATAAAAAGGAAGTTTTTGGTTTTTAATATTCATTAATAACTTTTTATTCAATGTGATTCTCATAAGTCGTGATAGGCATGTTTGATAGATTCAGGAAAAAAAAGGAAGAGTCTGAAGATGCTGGTTTTGGGATGGTTGAAGAGAGGCCAGGTTTTAATCAAGACTATTCTGTTGAAGCATTTTCTTCAGATGCACGGGAGTCAATTAATGAAGAAAAATTAACTGAGAAAGTAGATAACAATACTCCTGTTGAAACACAGCCTCAAAAAAATTCGTCTGTTTCTTTGACAAGCGAGATTGGAATAAGTGCATTGATGGATAAACGCACCAGACTAGATGAAGCGATTGATTATGTTGGGTTGATGATTAAAAATCTCAAGGATAAACGTACGAGATTAGAAAAAGATATTGAACAAGAATCTGTTGATATTAAAAATCTTAAAGAAAAACTCATGAAGGTAAGCGATTACATTGAAGAGGAAAATCAGGGAATTCAGAATCTTAAAATGAAAAGAACCGCAGTTGAAAAAGAAGCAGATGAGGTAGGAAATTTTATAAGCAATCTGCGAAACAGGCTGTCAGGCATAGACAGAGTAATAGATGATGAAGGTAACAAAATAAAGTCCTTCAAAGAGTCTAGACCAAAACAAGAATAATTATCTATTAGAAAAATTATTTAAAAAATTTGAAAAATGTTAGGTAAATCGTGTAGAGGACGATATAGAAGAGGATGATTGTATAGGCATTGATGGAAATTTCTCGTTTATAGAGGCTTCCGCCACTGCTGCCGCTTCTTGCAGTATCTTCTCCGATTCTGCGTTTGTAGTTTCGTCTATACCAAATGATGCGTCACTGCTCTGGAATGTCTCAGTCATCAAGCCGCTTAGCATTTCTGTCATTCTACTCAATTCTTGATCAGCGCCTGGCATGAACTTGATTAGTGAAGATTTAAGACTCTTCATCAGGCCAATTGTTGGCATAATGGTTACAACTGTATCGCCAAGGTTGTGGAATGTTGTTAATCTTAATTCGATTTGTTCAAGAGCTATTCGTGCATTTCCTAGGATTCTACTTACTTTACGAATTTCAGCTAGCTCGTTTGATAATACTTTGCTAGTTGATGTATCATGTTGTTGAGTAGCAGCTACAACTCTCTGGAAAAGCTGTTCGTCTCGTTGCTTTAGTTTAGAAAGCATGTTATCTAACTTTCCAATTTGCAGTTGAAGTCTTTTGATGGCTGTTTCAACTCTAGGCTTTAGTGCGCCTTTAGGTTTTAACGCATCATTGATTCGTTCGCCTAATCCTTGTGTTTGTGGTTTAGACCATTTGTTTTGAAAGCTAGTCACGCCACATGCTGAAATAGTTGATTCTTAATTCAAGATGTGAATTATACTTAACAGTGCGCTAAATTTAGCTAACAAAAATTAGGGAGAAGAAATTTAGTTTTTAGACCTTCAATAGAGTCGTTCTCTGTGGGTGAATCTTTCTGATGTGATTCGGTATTCCCGATGGATTGTTTACCAGTTCACCACAAAGTGGGCACTTTTCCATTTTCTGTTTGTGAGTTAGAACATTCGTATTTAAATATTGCTTTAAAAGGATTTTTCGTTCTAAGAGAGTAAAAAATAAACAAAAAATCAAGTTTTGTTAAATCTTTTTATTTTGAATCAAAATGAAACTTTTCGTATTTTATGACGCAGATAGTAAATGTCAAAGAAGTAACTATACAAAATCGATACAAGGGTTTGAAAGAAGCACTAAAACTCTGATTTTTCCCAAATTTTAAAATCCATTAAGATAAGGTTTCTCTAATGAAAAAGGGTGTTTTGTGGACAATTATAGTAGCTATTTCCTTCGTAGTAATGCTGGTTTTTTTGGATTTTGGACAGCCAGAATTTAAAAAAACAGACATAATTTACCATGTAACGCTAGCCAATCCTGATTTATACAAAGAGGGAGTTTTTGCTGATTCCTTTACTATTCAAAAAGGAGAATACCTCTTTAGATTTGTACCAAATGGAGATAGCCCAGAGATATTATCTATCACCTTAGCTGGAAGATCTTTTTCCTTTTCAGAAGATTTTGAATTAGAGGGAAATTCCCATGAAACTGGCATTTCAGTTTATTATACGTGGGATTACATTGGTGAAAAACGGTTATCGATCCCAGCTGAACAGGAGTTAGAGATTCTGATTAATCCTCATGGCAATATTCAAGGTCCTGTATCACTTGACATAATCAAGATGTAAAAGGTGGTGGCGTGACCCCAGATGCAGAAGTTTGAGAGATTGCCTCTCATGTCAACGCTTCATATGCGTTTGACTACACATACTTTCTGCGAGGTCACGCACGTTTAGTCGTTAGGATTTGCATCCTTCCGCATTAATTATTGTATGATTTTAAAGTATTTAAGATTTTATTATAAATTTTACATAATAATTTTACATATCAACAAATTTTTTATTAGTAAATATCAAAACTTTAAGAAAAAATCAGTTTGTTGTTTTGAATAGTTGGTAAAAAAATTGTGTTTTTTATGGTATATGTAAAGACGATGTTGATAGCGATAACATCATTGATTGTTTGTTAGGTTCTAAAATCTAAATGATAGTAAATTGTAGAATTGTTGATCATATGAAACCTAAGACAAAGAAAAAACTTGAGATGATTATCTTACTTTCACTTATATGGTTTGTAATAACTCTCCCCTTACCTTGGATAATAACAGCACCATTTGATGATGCCAAGATACAGCTAACCGTGATTTTACAGATTACTGCCTTGATTTCTGTTCCCTTTGTTATACTTGCCATAGTATGGACTATAAAACCAGAACTAACCACATAGTCTAAAGTCAGTTTTTAAACCATGGTTGTTGTTCTAGATAATCAATTTCTTTTATTATTTCCTGAATCTTTTTTGTTATAATTATTTGGGATTGGAACTGTTCAAACATTGCAGTTTCTTCTTCTTGTGAGAGAACTTCTTTTTCTGTTTTTGAAAAGAATTCTTCTTCCTTAGACAAGTGGTCTTTTAGGTAAATCGAATAGGTTCGTAAAAACCTTGCAACAGGCTCGCTTGTGTTAATGCCGTTTTTCCATTGTTGAAGGTATTTTGCTATGTTTTTTGCTATTCTACGGCTAAACTCATGCTCTATCATAAAGACTCTAATTTCCTTTTTTAGCGTACCATAACTTCCAACACAGGCAAAATACGAATCCTCCTCTCTTGAATAGTGAATAGAGTCCAAAAACTCTAGGATGATTAGGTTAATTTTTTCAAGATCCGAAAACGGGACTATTTTTTGTTCGTAGATATTCTGGTAGCATTTTAGGATGATTTTCTCTAATCTTTTAATTTGCTCGTGGTCTTTCCTAAGTACATCTGTTGCACTCATAGTTGTTTTAAAAAATTGATTTGTATATAATTCGATAATGAATTATGTTACAGTAAAGAGGATGACTTTTTTTGGATTATATTGAATAATGCCAAAATGAATTTGGCCAAATCTATTGCCATAATATCCTTCTGGGCCACCAAGCCCCAATCGAATTAGATAGTTGCTGGTGTTCTTTATTTCAAATTCTTTTTTTCCAAGTGAAAATTCCCCAAATTTCTCATTTTCTGTTTTTGTTGAGTTATAGATTTCGTTAATTGACTCATTATCTTGTTCTATTGCAGTTTCCAAATGTTGATGACCGCATAAGATTACAAAGTTATCAAGATTTTTTCTACTTTCTTTAAACGCAGATGATGCAGTATAATGATATCCAGAGTAGCTAAAGTATTCAAAATCCTCTTCAGATAGCCTCTGCCATGTTCGTTGGTACAACCACGATTCCTGACCTGCATTTAGTGGTGTTATTTTTTGTGGATCAAGTGTACCACCATGAACAAACACTAGGCCATTTTTTTTATCGATAAACTGCTGATGGCCAAAAGTTTCATCGTCATTTTGTTTAAAAAATCCAAGCTCGTTTTCAGTTAATGATTGATGAGCTGCAAAGCTTTCAAGTGTGCTTCCACTTACAGGTCGTTTATACAAAAAAGCTTCATCATGGTTTCCCATAATAGAGGTTAGAGAATAGGTTTTTTCAAGTAAGGTCAATTTTTTTAAAACTTCGCTTGGATGTGTACCACGTTCTAAGATATCACCTAGATTAATAATTCGTGAGTATTCACCATACTTTTTTTTGAACTCTAACAGATTTGCTATGTTCAAAATTGTATCAAGTGCATTAATGTCTGCATGAATGTCAGAGAATACAAGATCCATTGTTTTGTTTTTTGTTCTTAGGTTAATTTCTAATTTATCAAAAATTTAT
Organism: Nitrosopumilaceae archaeon; assembly: GCA_030697975.1. Taxonomy (GTDB): domain Archaea; phylum Thermoproteota; class Nitrososphaeria; order Nitrososphaerales; family Nitrosopumilaceae; genus VHBM01. Next base: position 10,011 of record JAUYOQ010000131.1, read on the forward strand.
GATAGTTAATGGTAGTTAAATTGTTAAAGAATCCTTCAAACCTTTGTATCGATTTCGTATAGTTACTTCTGTGACATTGGCTGCCTCTGCAATATCTCTCTGAGTTTTGTCCTCCCCGTTTTTGACACATGACAAGTATAGTGCTGCGGCGGCAAGCCCCATTGGGTCTTTTCCTGCCGAAACCTCATTTTTTTGTGCGTCTTGAAGTACTTTGATTGCATAGCGTTTTGTTTTTTCTGCGATTCCAATAACACTTGCAATTCTAGCTACACATTGAATCGAGTCTGTAACTGGCATCTTTAGATCCAGTTCTTTTACAAGAAGTCGGTAACACCGAGCAATGTCTTTTCGTTTTATGTTTGCAGCAATTTCTATATCTTTTAGGTTTCGCGGAGTAGATGTATCACGGCAAGCTGCATAAAGTGCAGCTGCCATTAATGCAGATATTGATCTTCCCCTTACAAGACCTTTGTCCAAGGCCTTTCTGTAAATATAGGCTGCTTTTTCTATTACAGCATCAGAGATTGCCAGTTTATCCTTTAACCTGTTAAGCTCGCTAAAGGCCTGTCTAAAGTTTCGATCTACTGGTTCATGGACCTGACTTCTGCTATCCCATGTTCTGAGGCGTTCAATTGTGCTTTTCATTGATGCAGTTAGTGGTTTTCCAGAAGCATCCTTGTTTACTGGATCAATTATTGTTGCAAGACCCATATCATGCATAGTAAGTGATGTTGGGGCACCTGCTCTTGCTCTATCTCCATGTTCATCTTGTGTAAAGGAACGCCATTCAGGACCTGACTCTTGCAGTTTTTCTGACATAACAAAGCCGCATTTTGAGCAAAACAGTTCGCCTGATTCGGTATCAGTTACGAGCTTACCCCTTCCACACCGTGGACATCGTTCTTTGGTATTTACTACCTCTTTTAGCATATTCTCACTATAGTAGTGTATAAGGTAATAATTGGTATTTATGAATCAACGCCATTTTTTGCCTAGGCTGATAGATACAGGTTAGGTTGATTACACCAAAATCATTTGAATTAATCAAATACTGTAAAAGAGGATTTTAATACAAAGACCATATGAGGTGTGTTTTTAGTATGATTAAATGGTAACAATCAAATTTTGAACCTCTATTCCATTCGTATTCATGCAAAAATCCTTAGCTTTCATTATCAAGACATCCTTTGTATATAGTGCGTTAGCGTTTTTGTTTTCTATAATTGGAGTGTTTTTACCTCCTACGGTAACCTATGTTGTTGGCAACCCTCTAGAAGTTAGTGGTATCAGTGTTGAGCATATAGTTGGCCATATTATATGGGGGCTGATAGTTTCTGCGTTAAGCCTAAGTCTTAGATATTTTGTTTTAGGAGGTATTTTTCCAATAATTTTAGACTCTGATCACATAATTCAGTTCTTTGACTTGGAAATGGTGCCGCGAATGGCACATTCTGTTTCGTTTGGGTTTTTAGCGTCTTTTGTCTTGTTATTGATTTTTGGAAAACGTGACTATAGGTTAGCTGGCATAGCTTTTGCAGCAATGCTTGCACATGTATCTTTTGATATTTTACTTGGTGGAACAACTAGTTTTCCGCTTTTAACGCCTTTTGTGGCAGAATTACTTTCATTTCAAGGTAATGATTGGATTATCATACAGCTCATAGCTGTGGCAATAGTGGGAATTTGTACCATTATAACAAAAATAGAAGCCAAGAAAAAATTAGTTGCCTAGTTTAAGCAACGTTAGATTTTCTCACTATATCAAAACTTAAGAATGTCTTTTTGTTCGTTGACTTGATGTTTACCACAGTTATAGGTGGAACTGCCTCTCAAGGACTTGCAAAAAAAATCGCAAAAAGACTCAAAGCTAAATATCTTAATTCAGAGATTAAAGTATTTCCTGATGGAGAGTGCAAAATTACAATTTACGGAAAACCAAGAGGCAGAATAATTATTGTTCAGTCAACTTACCCTCCAGTTGATTCAAATCTAATTCAAGCACTTGCACTTATTTCAAAAGCAAGAGAATACTCTTCCAAGATAATAGCCGTGATTCCATATTTTGGCTATGCCAGACAAGATAGAGAATTTTTGCTAGGTGAAATTGTAACAATGAAGATGGTAGCCAAGTTATTCAAGGCAGTTGAAGTATCAAAAATTGTTATCGTTGATGTTCATAGCAAAATTGCGCTAAAACATTTTAAAATTCCTGTTGAGAACATTTCTGCAGTATCAGAACTTGCAAAATATTTCATGAAACTACAACTAAAGAATCCACTAGTTGTTTCACCTGATTTTGGTGGAATTTCTAGATCAAGAGAATTTGCAAGGCTTCTCAATACAGATTATACTGCTTTAGTAAAGAGACGAGACAGAAAAACAGGTAATGTCGAAATAAAGTCTTCAGATCTACGAAATGCTAGTGGAAGAGACGTAATAATAGTAGATGATATGATCAGTACTGGTGGTAGCATAATCAAAGCAGCAGAATTTTTAAAAAAGCAAAATTGTGGACGTGTTTTTGTTGCATGTACTCATGCATTACTAATCAATGATGCGGAGAAAAAGATCAGGCAATCAGGTGTATCAAAGATCATTAGCACTAACACTATTCCTAGCAAAACTGCTGTTGTAGATTCATCTGAAATTATTGTAAAAGCTATCTCGTAAATAGGAAATTTGTTGTAATATGAGGTTAATATTTTTGGGAACATCTGCTGCCCAACCAACTTCTAAACGTGCTTTAACATGTATTTGTTTAGAAAAAGATGGCGAGGTTTTGATGTTTGATGCAGGTGAAGGCGCACAGATCTCGTATCTAAAATGTGGTTTAGGTTGGAATAAGAAAATGAAGATCTTTGTTACACATCTTCATGGTGATCATTGTATTGGTATACTTGGATTATTACAGACAATGACATTACAAAACAGAATAGAACCTGTTGAGATTTACGGTCCTGAGGGCATAGAGGAATTCATTGCTTCTAATATCAAAATCCTGAATTTTGGTTTGTCATTTCCTGTGATTATTTCAACGGTAAGCGAAGGACTTGTTTTGGAGGATAAAACCTACTTTATCCATGCGTGTGAGGCAGAGCATTTTATTCCAGCCTTTTCTTATTTATTTCAGGAAAAGGATAAGCCGGGTAAGTTTTATCCAGAAAGAGCAAAAGCGCTAGATATTCCTGAAGGCGAATTATGGCATAATCTTCAGATGGATCATGAGATAAGAGTGGGGAACAAGACAATTAGGCCTTCTGATGTAATGGGTGAAAAACGTCGTGGAAAAAAGATAGGAATATCTGGAGACACTAGGCCTACAAAGAAGTTAGAAGATTTTTTTAGAAATTGTAATTATCTTAGTTTTGACTCTACATTTTCAAATGAGTTAAAAGAAAAGGCAATTGAGACGTGTCATTCTACTGCAAAAGAAGCAGCAATGCTTGCAAAGAATGCTAATGTAGAAAACTTGATTTTAACTCATTTTTCAGCCAGATATAAAAATGAAGGTGAGTTATTAGCAGAGGCAAAAACAATACATGATTCTGTGATAGCTGCAAAAGATCTTTTAGAAATTGAAATAAAATAGCAACAAAACAAGATGTTTGAACCAGTTTTAGACAAATTGAAAGCAGCAAGAAAAATTGTTTTTGTTACTGGTGCAGGAATGTCTCAAGAGAGTGGCATTCCTACATTTAGAGGTAAAGATGGTTTATGGAGAAGTTATGATCCTATGAAAATTGCCACTATTGATGCATTTTATGAGAATCCTAAACTGGTGTGGGAATGGTACGAAGATAGAAGAAGGAATATCGTTGCAGCACAACCAAATCCTGGTCATAATGCTATTGCTGAACTTGAGAGATACAAAGAGGTCGTTGTTTTAACTCAGAATATTGATGGGTTACATCAAAGAGCTGGAAGTATCAAAGTACTAGAACTCCATGGCAGTATTATTAGAATAAAATGTACTGTTTGTAGTTTTCAAGACTATATTGTTTCTAGTTTTGATATGCTTCCTCCCCTCTGTAAATGTGGAAAAATTCTAAGGCCTGATGTAGTATGGTTTGGTGAGCCTCTGCCTCAAGATGTATGGACTGAGGCTATAGCATATGCAAATTCTTGTGATGTTATGATAATAGCAGGAACATCTCTTTTGGTATCTCCTGCAAATACCTTACCACTATATGCCAAACAAAACAATGCTCTCTTAATTGAAATTAATCCCGAAGATACTGTAATGTCAGTTGATATGAATTTAACAATTAGAGGAACTTGTTCAAATATTATTCCTAAACTTACCAAAATATTTTCTAAATTAGACTAGGGTGTCATAAAGACACCATTTATCATACTATTCAGATTCCCAGCTGGTTTGTAAACTGAAGATGTAATGGTGCCAAACTCTTTGTGTTCAACAACCATTTCTATTATATGATCTGTGTTTGAAATGTCTGTTATCGATGTTTCAAAGTTTGATGCATAAAATGTACCTGAGAATAATTCTTTCTCAGAGTTTTTCAAGGTGAACTTGACAGAGATTGTGTTTCCCGAGCTATCAGAGTATCGTACTTTTACATCACCGTTATCTTGCTGTGTGGTTGTTAGCTGTAATGTTTTAAGAAGTTTTGATTGTAAAACTTCTTTGGCTGAAGTACCATCATCAATGATTGTTGGCTCTTTCGTAATATCAGTTGGTGTAGTATTGTCATCTTGTGGTATGATGCCGTCATTTTGTGGAATCTCTTCTTGTGGGGTGATGCCATCATTCTGTGTTGGGATCTCAGTTTGTGTTGGTACTTGTCCGTCTTCGGTTACTTCACCATGATATGTATATTCTTCAGCTATCTCAGATTCTTGTTCTCCAGTTATTTCCTTATCTGAAAAAAGTTCAGCGGAGCTGTCTTTTACATTATCAAGTTTTTCTCCAATATTATCAATTGTATTACCAATTCCGTCCTTAAGTCCATCAATATTCTGTTCTACTTTATCGATAACTGCAATCTTGTCTTTTAGTGGATTAAATGAGGCAGGTGCAAAAAGAATGAAACCTACTACTAATACTGAAAAAATTAAGGCTAGTTTTAATTTCAATTCTTTTGAATTTCTTATTAGTGATAAAAATTGGGAAATTCAAATCAATTGAGTAAATAAGGAAAAAAGCTGACTATTAATTGAATATGGAGTAGGAATTGGGGTTATTGAGAACTTGAGATAAGCCAGTCTATTATGTTCTCAATGTGTTTAGATTGCAAGATTATCTTAATGGGACCAAGAGGGGACTCGTCTGCATTCTCACATAATGTGGCTATATCGACAAATGCTGCCTGTTTATTCAGATAAAACCATGTAGAATCATCAGTTAGATTTCTTTTCAGATTACGTCCGTAAACTTTTTGGGTATTGTGAGAATGAATTGTTTTGTGAATGTAGAGTAGACTCTCTAATGTTTCTGAAGTGGCCTTTAGTGAGTCATCTTTTATGTAAATAGCCATATTAGAAAGAACATTTGAAATCGCACGTTCGACTTTTTGTGGATCTTCAGATGGATTAACTTGGCAATAAGCACTAATCTTACACGAGATATTTGGAATATTCAGTTTATCCAACCTTTGATGATTTTGTATGTTGTATCAATGAGCTCATTTATTGTCATGTTGTTATTTGAGATGCTTTCGTCTGCAAGCGCAATAGAATTGCTTACCCCAACTCCAATTTCTCTTGCATCTCGTTCATTAAAGGTTTCTGGGTTTTGTGGATCATCAGATCTTCCTCGCTTTGTTAAGAAACTATAACGTGTATTTGTTGAAGCATGAATGGCAAGAATCTTTACTGTTCCGATTTTTCTTAATACATCGATCTCTGCGTTTGATCTAATTCCATCTATAACTACTACAGAAGCATCAGAGGTTGTTATCTGTTCTGGTATTAGTTCAGCAATTGCCCCAGGACCATTTTTTTCTCGGAGCTCAAGCATTAGCTTGCCTAGATTTCCCCCAGTTGGTTCTAAATTTCTTTTTTTTGCTTCTGCTCTTACTGCATCACCCATATTGATCACATCAAATCCTTTAGATTTCAGACCGTTTGCTATGGTAGATTTACCTGCGCCTGGCATTCCGGTAAGACAAACAATTAGTTTTGACAATCCAATCATCTCATTATGGCTGCTCTATGAAGGTACCGGAAATTATTATAAAGATACGATCAAAAAACTTGTAATGCGAACTTTTGTTGCAGTAGAAGTTAGCAACAAAGACGTGTTAGAATCAATAAAAAAAATTCAATCGAGTTTAAAAATAAATGCAAAACCAATCGAGCTACAAAACATACACTTTACTCTTCAGTTTCTGGGGGAAGTGTCAGATAATATGTTAGAGAATATCCAAAATGCATTAAGTTCAATTGAGTTTGAGCCTTTTGATGTTAATTTTGAGAACCTTGGAGTGTTTCCAAAACCGCGATTTGCACGTATAATATGGGTTGGTGTTGATAAAGATGGGGCAAAACACCTTACGGATCTTGCTAGAAAAGTAACTATTGTGTTATCTCCTCTTGGTTTTAATCCAGACAAACCTTTCCAACCACATGTAACTATCTTTAGAGTTAAAAATAAGATTAATGACATCACAGATGAATTGGCAAAAATCAGAGACTCATCATTTGGTAATCAAAGAGTCGGTGATATCAAATTAAAAAAAAGTACTCTTACTCCTGAAGGACCTGTATATTCAGACTTGTATGTGGTGAAAGCAAAGCAATGAAACAGATTCTTGATAATGCAAGAAGATTAGTTATTCCGTCAACTAGATTACAACAAGAAAAGACAAAGGTTGCTAATCTTGCTCTTGGATTAGTGAGAGAACAGACATCAAGATATCAAGAGATAGTAGATGTTGAATTTGGTGGTTCATATTCAAAAGGTACATGGTTACCAGACAAAGCTGATATTGATATATTCATCAAGTTTGAAAAATCAGTTTCTGAAGAAAAGTTCATTGAACTTGCAAAGAAGATTGGGTTTGACTCATTAAAAAAATTCCATCCATATGTTAGATATTCAGATCATCCTTATGTTGAAGCAAAAATTCAGGGAACAAAGGTCAACGTAGTACCATGTTATAACATAGAAAAAGGACAGTGGAAAAGTGCTGCGGATAGATCTCCGTTTCATACGCAGTTTATGCTTGAGTCTCTAACAAGTGTAATGAGAGATGAAGTTAGGCTGCTTAAGGTATTTCTTAAAACTGTTAGAATCTATGGAGCAGAAATTGCAAAACAAGGATTTAGTGGTTATGTTGTAGAGGTATTGATTTGGAATTATGGTACTTTTGAAAACGTCATCAAGGCTTTTGCAAATTTAAAACCAAATCAAATCATAGGTAATGCGTCCAAAGAGTTTGATACTACTGTAGTTATTATGGATCCTATAGATAATACTAGAAATTTAGCAGCTGCGATTTCGATTGAGAATGTTGGAAAGTTCGTACTTGCCTGTAGATCTTTTTTGAAAAAATCGTCAATGTCTTTTTTTAAATCTAAAATGAGTTCAAAAATTTCAAAGAAAAATCTAGAAAACGTTCTTGTTGTTACATTCAACTTCAAACCTAGAAGTCCAGATATTATTTGGGGACAGATAAAACGTGCTGCTAATTCACTTGCAACACAAATGCAGATTGAGGAATTTAAGGTTCTAAGAAAATCAGTAGTAACTGATGAAAAAACTGAGGCCGCATTATTCTTTTTACTACAATCAACTAAAATTTCTGAGTTGTATACTAGAGAAGGACCTGATTTTTACAGTGAAACAGATTCTAGTATGTTCATAACAAAGAATGTAAAGAAGAGCAGAATCATGTGGGTAAATACTAATGGAAGAATTCACTCGTTACAAAAGCGTAATCAAGATAATGCACGATTATTTTTACAAGATTTACTAAAAAACCATTTAGATAAAACAGGCATACCAAAAGGACTCAAACCTGATTTAAAAAAAGGATTCAAAATATTTTCTGCAAGCAAAGTGACAAGTAAATTCATTAGAGAGGCGTTAACAGAACTTGTCACGACAGATAATGCGATGTTTTCTTCCACTTGATAAGTTATCTCAAGAGCCTTATTCTACAATAATTGGATACCCAAAAGCTACTAAAAAACAAATCAAGACGAGAATTATTGAATTAAAAAAACTTGGCATACAAAATGTGTCATTTCAAGGACAAACAAAAATTGGCAGCTTGAACATTTTAGGCAAAGGGTATGTCGGTGTTGTGGTCCTAGCTAGGAAAAAAAACAAACTTGTTGCAGTAAAAATTCGTCGAACTGATGCCTCAAGAACTAATATGGTAAAAGAAGCAAAATTTCTTAAAATTGCAAATAAGGCAGGTGTTGGTCCATTGCTAATAGCAATGAGTCGGAATTTCATAATAATGGAATATTTGGATGGTAAAAAAATTGGTGAGTGGGTAAATGAATTAAAGAGTAAGAGAGATATCAAGTTATTAAAATCAGTAATGCAAAAGATTTTGGAAGACTGTTATAGTCTTGATGTAATTGGTCTGGATCATGGAGAGTTAAGTACTATTTCAAAACATGCAGTTATTGGAAAGTCAAAAACAGCCATAATTGATTTTGAGAGCGCCAGTACCCAAAGAAGAGTTTCTAATGTAACATCTGCCACTCAGGCAATTTGTATTGGTTCTGGAATATCAAAGATTGTTAGAAAAATATACAGAATGCCTTCAAAAAATAAAATTATCAAGATTTTAAGATCATATAAACAAGAACAAAATCGGCAAAACTTTGAAGAAATTTTAAAGGTTTTAAAGTTATAACCAAAACAACTCGTATAAGAAATTGATAGACTGACAATGAATGGGACCGGCAGGATTTGAACCTGCGACCTCCAGCACCCCAGGCTGGCATCATGGCCAAACTAGACGACGGCCCCCAAGTGTTGAAGCAAAAAGTGAAATTATTAAATCGTCGGATCAATTAACTAAGAGTATTGAAGGTTTGCTCTATTTGTCATAAGATTTCAGCATCTAATGAAGATCATTTAGATTGCCAACAAAAAAGAAGGATCGAATTAGAAGATGAGAATCTAAAGCTAAATCTACCTGAAAGATTTGCTACTGCAAAAAATATTGGTGATCTTGATATAGAGATTAAAGCTATTTTAGAACATGTGACTAAAGATAAAGAAAAAAAGTCATAGCCATTTTTCTAATCGATCTACTTCAAATTTTTCTTTTTCTTGCATGTGTTGTGTTGTCGGACTTTTTAGTAAAGTGAGTGGAGTTGGTTTGGAAAACATGTCTACTTCAATATATCCTGCCTGATTTGTTCCCAGCTCTACAAAACATCCACCTTTTCCATCAAAAACTGCTTTTTCTTTTTCGCGTATTATTTTTGCAATGATGTTTCTTGCAACTGTAATTCCTTGTTCTTCAGCAAAGATCCCTGCTTTTGGTACAACAATAGAATCTGTTACCTTCATGCTTGTGACATCGCCAATTGCATAAACGTTATCAAACATTGTCTTACAATCTCTATTTACATTGATAAATTCGCCTTCCTTTGCAAGTCCAGAATCATATACGGATTTTGGGGCTCTGTGAGGAGGAACAGCTATTAATAGATCAAATTCTTTCTCACCATTTTCAAATTTGAGTTTGTTTGGCTCGACTTGAATGGTTTTATGCAGACCATGGAATGTGATGTTTTCTGATTTTAACAGTTCCAAGAGTTGTTGGCTAACTTCTGGTCCTGCTATTGGCAATGTAAGTGGGGCTGGACTGTAAAAGTCAATTTGTACTGCGTCACGAACACCTGCCTCTTTTAACATTGTATTAATGATAAAAGCTGCCTCAAATGGGGCTGGGGGGCATTTGTATGGCATGCCCATTATTGCAAAGCCAAGTTTACCAGATTTTAGATGTTTTATTTTTTCATGAATTTTTGGAACATCGTTTATGTCGTATAGGATCATTCCATTGTCTAGCAATCCTGGAATTTTTTCTGATGCAAGCTCTACACCTAGTGAGATGATAAGATAATCATATGATATTTTTCTAGTGGATGTCACTACCGTTTGTTTTTGTGGCTCAATTTTTATCACATCTTCATTGAGAAATTCTATGCCTTTTCTTGTAATCGAGTTTAAAGGTCGTTTTGATGTTTCAAACTTTCTTGTTCCTTTGATTATCCATAGCTTTACCAGATCCATCATAAACCAGTCTTTTTTGTCTATAACCGTAATTTTCACATTTGATCGAGCATTAGCTTTTAATTCATTAGCAGCTGCAAGACCTCCAAATCCTGCTCCTAAAATTAAAACATGAATAGATTGATCAGACAAATTATCTTTCTTGAGAAGTCGGTCTTATCAAAACTTCATTAACATTTACATGGTTTGGAACTTGTACTGCAAATAAAATAGCATTTGCAATATCTTCTGCTTTCAATGCTCCCATTTTCTTTGTATTTTCAATAAATCCTTTTAATGAATCATCAGTTATCGTGTTTGTAAGCTCTGTTGCAACTACACCTGGCTCAATTGTTGTAATCCTAATGTTTGATCTTGGACTCAGTTCTTGTCGTAGTCCCTCACTAAATGCAGTTACAGCATGTTTTGTCGCACAATAAACACTTCCTGCTGGAAAAACAACTCTTCCAGCTACTGATGATATGTTGACTATATGGCCAGATTGCTTTTCTAACATGTATGGCAGTACTGCAGCCGTACAATACAATACGCCCTTAATGTTAACGTCAATCATTTTATCCCATTCATCAACCTTCAACTTTTTTACAAAACTTAGAGGCATCAGTCCCGCATTATTTACCAAAATGTCTATTGTTCCATATTTTTTAACTGTAGCTTTCACAAATGAATCGCAATCTGATTTTTGTGTTACATCTAATTTTTGTGAAAAAACATCTCCGCCATTTTGTATAATCTCATTTTGGAGTTTATCTAGCAAGTCAGTTCTTCTAGCCCCAATTGCAACTTTAGCGCCGCCTTTTGAGAGTGCTATTGCAGTAGCATAACCAATTCCACTACTTGCACCTGTGATTATTGCGATCTTTCCCTCAATCATAAGAATCTATTACCAGCTTCTTTGTACCGTAAATATATTTTAGTAATAGTAATCAAATTGTATGCCTTTACAAAAATTGTTTTTTTAACTATAATTTAATAAAGAAAAGGAGCTAGTTTCCTCATGAAGGCAGCAAAGTGCGCTTATTGTGGAGATATGCAAGATATGCCTTTTGAATGTAATTACTGTAAAGATCCTTTTTGTGCTGAGCATAGACTGCCTGAAGAACATAGATGTGTTAAATTATCTCAGCTCAGAGTTAAGAGATTTGGAGAAAGAAGAGTAATTCGCGACAAAAGCAATGCGGGTTTTTTTAAAAAAATGTTTGGCAAATTTAGATAGAGTTAGTATATTGATTTATCCGGATGAATCTTTGCACGTCGTGCTTGATAAAATAGTGTTACAGATAATGCAAACAAGACAACTGATGTAAGCCAATGTGCAGTGATTACTGTGACATATGTTACTGCAAATGCTGCTGAGATAATTCCTTGTGTAATTAGTTTTGACCAAGAAGGAATCTTTAGTTTCCTGCTACTTATCTCAACTATAAAAATCCCTATTACTGGATATATTGTTATTAAAAGAAAATCAACTACGTCTATATCAAGATGAGACATGATTTAGACGGATTCTAGGTGTAATTTCTATCTAGTCTTCCAAGTGAATTTTTGCTACAATGTTTTTTGTTATGAGTGCTTGAGCATTCTCATAGGGAATTGTTGCTATATCTTCTACCTTAAAAGGACCGTATTTCTCTAGATCTGCGCCAACTATTTGATCAGTCTCTTTTAGAAAACGCACTACAATCGGTTTTGTTTTGTGTTTCTGCGATATAGATTCTAAGAATTTGGGTTTTCCGTTTAATAATCCAGAAAGGATCATTTCTTTTCTTTCTTCCATTTCAGTTTGTGCATCAAGAATAAATTTTTCTTCATTCATCAAGTTGGTATGAGTGGTATTCAATGCTTTTTCAAGTCTGATTTTTAAAAGAAGCGAGACGATATCGGTAATAATCATAACTAACGCATCTTTTACTTTGGATTCAATACCATCATATCCTTCACTTTTTAGTTTACTAACAAAATTAGAAATTGAAATGTAAAGATCTGGAGAGACTTCTTGTACTGTATCGTTTTCAGTTTCTCGTAACAAAGTAGCATACAATGAATTTACATCAATTTCTGTTTCTTCCATCAAACATCAACAGCCTTAAATGGTGGAACTATTTGTGTTAGCTGGAATACAAATTGCCATATAAAGTGATTGATGGAAAGGCTACACAAATAACATATTCTCCTGATGAAGTTTTTTCGAAAATAAAACATGAGCAGATCAGGTTTGTAGATCTACAATTTTCTAGCTTGCTTGGTAGATTTCATCATACTACAATATCTGCCAACATGTTCACGCCAGAACAGATGCAAGATGGGCTACCAAAACTTGATGGTTCATCAATTGTAGGTTTTACTACCATTGATGATTCTGATCTTATACTCAAACCAGATCCAAACTCTTATGCTGCTATACCATGGATAACAGAAAAGAAAACTGCACGACTTATCTGTGATATTTATTGGGGGGGTGGAAGAGGAAGATTAGAGAGAGATCCTCGAAGCATAGCACAAAAGGCAGAGAGTTATCTTAAGGCTCAAGGTTTTGATTATAGTGTATGGGGTCCTGAAGTAGAATTTTTCGTTTTTGATAAAGTACATTGGGATGTATTGACACCTTACAAGGGTCAATCATATTCAATTGAATCAATAGAGGCGCCGTGGAGCCAAGAAGGAACAGGATATCCAATGGGTCTTAAGGAAGGATACTATCCAAGCACTCCTTCCGATACTTTGACGCCATTTCGTAACGAGTGTGTAGATGTGTTAAACGAATCTTTTGGGATTTTATGCGATAATCATCATCATGAGGTTGCAACCGCTGGTCAGTGTGAGATTGACATAAAATATGATTTTCTAACAAATGCTGGAGATGCAACGCAAACCTACAAGTTTGTAGTACGAAACATAGCACAAAAATTCGGTAAAGTTGCTACAATGATGCCAAAACCCATTGCCATGGATGCGGGTTCTGGAATGCATACTAATGTTAGTCTATGGAAAGATGAGAAAAATGCATTCTTTGATGAAAGTGATAAGGATGAGCTTAGTCAGGTTGGGAGATATTTTTGCGGCGGTATAATTAATCATGCAAAGTCTCTTTCAGCTATTACAAATCCTACTACCAATTCATATCACAGACTTATACCAGGTTATGAGGCTCCTACTTACATAGCATGGAGTGCAAGTAATAGATCTGCAATAGTTAGAATGCCTCAACACTTCAAGGGCACAAAATACTCGTATCTAAAAAGACTAGAGTTTAGAGCTCCAGATCCTTCATCAAATCCTTATCTTGTTTTCTCAGCAGTCTTAGCTGCAGGTCTTGAGGGGATTAAGAAAAAGTTAGATCCTGGTGATCAAATTCATGAAGACATCTACAAGATGACAAAAGTGGAACGAAGGAAAAGAGGAATAGCTGTCCTTCCATCTAGTTTAGGAGAAGCACTTGATGAACTTGAGAGTGACAGAAAATTCCTTAATCCAATTTTTAGTAACGATGTTATAGATAAAATAATTGAGTTAGAAAGAAAAGATCAGCGGGAGATTTCATTAAGGCCACATCCTCACGAGTTTTATCTTTATTTTGATGTGTAGACTCTAGAAAGTGATCAGTGGTTTTCCCATTATATCATAAATGAAAATTAGAGATATTGTGATTAATGCAAAGCCGCTTCCAAGATAGATCATTCTTCGTTTTTCCGATGTGGCAGCTTTGTAAACTAGAATTGCGCCTCCAAGTCCAACAAACAGGACTATCACTCCAATTATTACAAGATCAAAACTATGACCGGTAATAAGTGGACTGAAAAATCCTGCTAGCAGTGCAAAGAAAACAGTTATGTAAACATATTTTATGCCATTAAGAATTTTTGAGCCTTTCTCAGTTGTTAGTCTTTGTTTTGGAATGTTTTTTTCACTATCACCGGTTGAAGATTTTGCAGTCTCTTCTTTTTCGGAATCTGTTTGTTTGATTTTTTTATAAAAAAAATTTTTCTTTTTAGCCAATGTCTACATATCCATGCCGCCCATGTCTGGCATGCCACCCATACCACCCATGCCGCCCATTCCCATACCTGGCATACCACCAGGAGGCATACCGCCTTCACCACCATGTGGTGGACCAGCAGTTTTGGAAGTAGCTATTACATCGTCAATTCTTAGTATCATACAGGCTGCCTCAGTAGCAGCAGAGATAATTTGTTGCTTAACAACCAAAGGCTCAATTATATCACTTGATTTCATGTTTGCGACTTTTGCTTTCATGACATCAACGCCTATCCATTTTTCACCCTTTAGTTGTTTTGAGCGAAGGTTTGTAAGCGTATCAATTGGATCCATTCCCGCATTTTCAGCTAGTGTAAGTGGAATGGACTCTAATGCCTCTGCAAACTTTTCAGCTGCTAGTTGTTCACGGCCTTCCAAAGTCTTTGACCATGTCCTTAGTTTTGTTGCAGTATAGGTCTCAGGTGCGCCGCCACCTGCAACTATAGAAGGCATCTCCATTACATCTTTTACAACCATTATAGAATCATGAACTGATCTTTCTACTTCATCAACAACTCTTTGTGAGCCACCTCGTAGTAAGAGGGAGACCGATTTTGGATGTCTACATCCTTCAACGAAAACCCATCTGTCCTCTTCAATCTTTCTTTCTTCTACTAGTTGGGCTGTACCAAGATCTTTTTCAAATAGATCATCAAGGTTTGTTGTAATCCTAGCACCTGTTGCTTTTGCAAGTTTTGTCATATCACTTTCTTTTACTCGTCTTACTGTTAGTATCCCTGCTTTTGCAAGGTAGTGTTGTACCATGTCATCAACTCCCTTTTGACAGATAAGGACAGTAGCGCCTGATGCAACAATCTTATCAACCATGGTTTTTAGCATTCTGTTTTCTTCATCTAGAAACGTTTTCAATTGTTGGGGATTGGAGATGTTAATTTTAGCATCAGTTTCTGTTTTGTTGATTTCAAGTGCGGTGTTTACAAGTGCAATTTTTGCCTCAGAAGCTTTTTTTGGCATTCCAGCATGAACTACTTCTTTATCAAGAACTATTCCTTCAATTATTAATGAGTCTTTAATCGATTTTCCTGCTTTCTTTTCTACTTTGATATCATCTTCATCAACGTGATATGTCTCGCCGTCTTTTTCAGCAACAGCTAGTACAGCTTGAACAACTATGTCAGCAAGATGGCTAGAATCCTTTCTAACAAGTTTTGTTTGCATTGCTGTTTTTGCAATTTTTTGTAAAAGTGTTTTATCGTTTGGAGAAACGGTATCAGCTATTTCCTGCAATAGTTGCTTTGCTTTTTTTGCAGCCTTTCTATACCCATCTACAATGATTGTGGGGTGAACATCTTGATTTATCAAAGATTCTGCGCTTTCTAATAACGCACCGGCGAGCACCACAACAGATGTTGTTCCATCACCAACTTCATTATCAGTTGTTTTAGAAATTTCGACTAGCATCTTTGCAGCTGGGTGTTGAACATCAATTTCTTTTAAAATAGTAGCACCATCATTAGTAATTGTAACATCGCCTAGATCATCTACAAGCATTTTATCCATCCCACGCGGACCCAAACTGGTGTGAACGATTTCAGCAATAATTTTAGCAGCTGCAATGTTGTTTCTTTGAGCTTCACGCCCCTTAGTTTCGGTTGCGCCTTCTTTTAGTAAAATAACAGGCATGGTTCCTCTAATACTCATTAATCGACAAGCGACACTTTCCCCTTTTATATCTTCTTGACATTATGACGATCTTGAAAATTGTATCAAGCGGTGTTTTTAAATTGGGAAAACTGGTTCGCAAGGCATGGCAAGTTCTTACAAAAATTCTTACAAGAGAATTTTTTCAATGCTTAAAGAACATAACAAATGGTTTGAGAATTCCATTCCTCTAATAGCAAGTGAAAATGTTCCTAGTCCAGCAGTAAAAGAAGCAATACTTTCTGATTTTGGAAACCGTTACGCAGAAGGATGGCCTGGTGAACGTGTTTATGCTGGCTGTATATACATAGACAAAGTAGAGTTTGAATGCATGAAACTTGCAAAGGCTCTATTCAAAGCAGAATTTGCAGATGTGCGGCCCATTTCTGGAGTTATTGCAAATCTTGCTGTATATTGTGGATTTACTAATCCAGGGGATGTAATGCTTGCGCCATCAATTCCTGCTGGCGGGCATATTTCACATGGAAAAAAAGAACATTCAGGTACTGCGGGTTTGGTTCATGGTCTTGATATAGAATTCTATCCCTTTGATGCAGAAGAAATGACAATAGATGTTGATAAGACAAAAAACAAAATTGAAGAACTAAAGAACTCAAACAAATTGCCTAAAATGGCAATGTTTGGAGGATCGTTGTTTCTGTTTCCTCATCCTGTAAAAGAACTAGCAGATTTTCTAAAAAGTTATAATATTCATATTAATTACGATGCTGCTCATGTAGCAGGTCTAATTGCGGGGGGGCAGTTTCAAGATCCTTTACGAGAGGGAGCTGACACCATGACTATGAGCACCCACAAGACTCTATTTGGACCGCAAGGTGGTTTGGTGTTAGGTTTTGAAAAACACGCTGACGTAATCAAAAAGGCCATATTTCCAGGTCTTACAAGTAGCCATCACATACATCACATGGCTGCAAAAGCAATAACGTTTGCAGAGGCATTAGAATTTGGAAAGGATTATGCTAAACAAGTAATTAAAAATGCTAAAGCATTAGCTGAAGCATTAAGTGATTTTGGTTTCAAGATGCTTGGAGAGAAAAGAGGATTTACAAAATCACACCAGATAGCTGTTAATGTTCTTGATTACTCTGATGGGGGAAAAGTAGAAGCAGATTTAGAAAAAGCAAACATTATTGTAAACAGACAGTTAATACCTGGAGACATCAAGGCAGGACGAAATTATTATCATCCTGGAGGAATCAGACTTGGCGTATCAGAGATAACAAGACTTGGAATGAAAGAAGCAGAAATGAGAGATGTTGCGTCTTTTATTAAACAAGTTGTAATTGAAAAAAGAGACCCCAAAAAGATTGTACCAAAAATAAAATTATTTAGAAGATCTTATCAAAAGGTTCATTATTGTTTTGATAAAAAACTTGGCGCTTATGAATATGTAAAACTTCGATGATATAGATTAGGCATAATCTGTAAGAAGAAGTTGATCGCCTTTATTTTTGCCAAAGACTAGATCAATTTCATCTGCTAATGTTTGGACTCTCGTTTTTAGATAAGGATTGGTTTCGTATTTTTCGGTCAACCGTTTAGCCAGTTTTAGATATTTTTCAACTGATGCTCTTGTAATTGTTTGAATAAGGTTGTTGCCACAACTACATTTTTGTGCTAGTGGGATTCGTCTATAACTTCGGCCACACGCAGTACATCTAAAACTTTGTTGTCCATATGCTCTGAGATTTCCCATAATATCTGGTAGGAGATGGGTCGTAATCACATGTGAAACAATCTCATTTGTGTCTACAGCATTGATAAGATCAGCATTTCGAATTTGCATATCAAGTTTTTCAATCATAGAACCAAGTGTTGAATATGCACTTCTAGATTTAGTTGTAGTAATGGTAGATGTTGGATGTGTATAATGATAACCATAAAACTCCTCTTTTGTTTCAAGTCGCGACTTGAGTATATCGATTGTAGTTATGCTTGTAGCTTTCTGATTTAATGTTGTTGATTCATAAAATGAGAGTGGAAATTTTTCTGTAACTTCAAAGTTATGAGCTTGTGGTTGTGACTCATGTGGTACAACTATTGGCTGTATGAGAAGTGGTGCGTCCATAAGACCACCTATCCTGTCTGAGAGAAACTGGCGAGAGAAATTTAATAAACTATCCATTAAAAGCATAATAGAGTCGGCGTCTCCATCAGCATCGCGTCGTTTAGCTGAATGCCATATTGGGGTTGCAAAACAAACTTGTGTGTCAGTGAACCCAATAGTTCTTCCAACGATACCAACAGAGGTATGTGGCGCCAGCCCAATTATTAGATGGCCTAATAGATCGTCTATAGTTTTAACATTGTAAAATTCGGTTTTTCCATAGAGTTTGGTTAGTTCTGTATCTATGTATTTACAGGCATTAACAAGATGTTTTCCACACTCTATGGGAAGTACTACGTCTTGTATTTTTAGCTCAATTATTTGATCTGAATTATTTAGAGGATGACCATCTTTGTCATGAGTATAGCCCAGATTCTTTAGTTTTTCAACTGATGTTCCAATCCAAGATGGTTTAAAATGAGTAAGTGGGCAATTGGTTGCATCAAACCTCACAGTACCATCTTTGAAAACCGTCAGTCCATATTTTTGTCTAATAAGTCCTTTTTCAAGTGGTTCAGCAATTTTGTCTTGGCTGATTAGTTCTTTTACTCCCTTGAAAGGCTCTTGTGCACGGATTAAAGTTTTTTCTTGTGCTAAGAGTAATGATGTCTTTAATGGAAAGAGTTTGTAGGAATGTGATGATGCTGTTTTTTTACATTTTTGACAAAAAGGCGAGGTAAGATTTTCTCTACATATTCGACAAGTGTATACAACTGATGTTTTGTTGCCACATCTTTTGCATGCTATGCTTATAGAAGGTTCATTGCACTTTTGACAAATACGGTTATGAATATTAGAATAGAAACTATCATGGTTTGAGGCTTTTAGCAAGTCTCGTGTAGGACCACCTTTATCACCTACTGGAAAAAGTACGTGTACGGGGGGCTTCATTTGCCGCAAGGCCGCCTTTTCTGGTCTTCCAATTCTAACTCCTACAGATGTTGAAAATTTATTACGAATTATAATTCCTGAAGAATCTGATATTAGTTTAGGTACAGTGAGTGAATTGTCTAGTTTGATTGGATTTCTGAAAAGTAAATTAAAGAAGATTTTGGCTTCAGTATTTTTTAGTGTGATAGTATCATCTAAGACTTCGTGCGGTGTTCCAAGTTTTTCTAAAATAGGTTTACAGTCTTTTGAGTAGTAAATAACATCGTTCCGAATATCAAGTGGATGTAAAATGGTCTTAAACTCATCTATAGTGATTTGATCCCAATAATACAGATACTGTGGGTGTAGTGGAATTTGAAAATCTAATGAAATTGTTATTGCCTCATCTAAAGTGGGGGCTTCATTTAGAAATCTAGATAGATGTGTATTTTTATCATCTGGTTCATATTTTGAAATCTTTTCACGTAGTTGTTCTGCCCATACTTCTTCTACATAACCTGTTGGTACAAGTTGGGCATTATTTTCTAGAAAATCTCCAAATGAGATAAGAATGTCTCCTAAATGAAGGATTTTTTCAATTTCGTTTTTTATTTTGATTGCGTGTTTGGCATCATGAATTTTTATTACGTTGCCATTTTTGAGCCTGACTATTGGTGTTTCTATCGAATCAACAAATCCTACAGTCGCACCTTTGCCAGGTATATCAAGTTTAACTTGAGTTCCAACTGTTATGGCATGATCTAGAATTTCTGCTATTACGGGATGAATTCCAATACATGCAAATCCTGTGTTACATGCTCTACCATATCGAAGTCTAAACCCCCCAAGTTTTTTTGGTAATGATAAAACGGATCTCCCAACAATTACCTCTTCCATTCTCTTAGCTGCGGAGTCTTCTTTGTCTCCTGTCTGAATAGCGCCTTTTAGTTCGCTTAACCACTCCCATCCTTCTAGATCATATTGTTGAATCCTTTGTAGGAGTTTTTTGGATCTACCTATAAGACCGTCGTTTAGAACACGTAAGGCGCCCCCTCTTACCCGATCAGTTTTAATGCGCTTCATGTTTTTGTGATTAATTACTTCAAACGGATCGGTATCAACGCCGTCAAGTTCTACAGGTAGGTTTGAGATAGTTGTTACTACATCTTCATCAAGAACATGAAATTGAAAGCTTCCTTGAGCCTCTCTTTCATACACTCTTAATTCCTCAATAAAACGGCCCGTTTCATCATCAAAGGAATTTGCTTGGTATTTACCAAGGCCTACTGCCTTTCTTACATGATCAGCTATTAACATTGTTACTGCCGACTCTGTTCCGCCTGCTGATCTCATTGGTCCTGCAATAGATACTGATAGGTATTCAGAACCGTCTTTGTTTTGTTTGATTTTAACCTTGTTTATTCCTTGTAATGGTGCAATAGTTACTCCTTCTGTTACTATTGCAAGACCTACTCTAACTGCAAGATCAAGTCTTTCTTCAAGCGGGGTATTAGGAGGCAAATGATTCCCCAATGCGATGTCTTTTGAGATAATTAGAGCAGATAACTCCTTACCATTTGTTTTTAGGAGTTGTCTTAGGTGGTCAGCTATATCTATGTCATGCATTTTTGCTACACGATCAGCCAGATCAAATGCGATTTTTGGCTCCACTATTCCTGATGAATCTACTAATGTTGATTTGGCACTTGCTGCTTTTTCAAAAATAGTATAGGCTTCTTTTGAGATGTTGGCATAATAATCAAAATAGTAATCTGGCATTAAAATTTCTTTTATGCGAGATATTGCATAGTTTTCAGACATCTGTTATTTCTTTATGTTTTGAATGGTTTTTGAGATTTCTGCTAGTTTTTGTAGGCTGCCTTTTTTCTCAAGTAGAGTACCAATTACCAAAACATCTGCTCCTGCTTTTACAAGTGTTTTAGCAGTTTTTGAATCTTTGATGCCGCCTCCAACAATAAGAATCCCATCAAAGACCTTACGAACTTCCTTGACCATTTCTGGTTTTACGTTTAAAGTCGCGCCTGAGCCAGCTTCAAGATATACAAATCTCATCCCAAAAAACTGTGCTGCCAGAGAGTAGGCTGCAGCAATTTTTGGTTTATCAAAAGGAATCCCCCTAGCAGCGCCTACAAACCATGCAGATGTTCCTTCTCCAATCACCAAATATGCTGTTGGAAGTGGCTCTAAACCAAATTTTTTAACGCTTGGTGCGCCAAGAGCCTGTGCCTGAGAAATAAAATATGGATTTTCAGAATTCATTAATGAACTAAATAAAATTGCATCAGCGTGTGGAACTACGCCTGTAATATTTCCAGGGAATAGAATTATTGGGATTTTAATTGTTTTTTTTAGATTTTTTACAAGTTCTGCCATCTCAATCTGATCCGTTGCAGAAGAACCTCCTACCAGTATAGCTGAGGCACCTAGTTTTTCTACCTCTTTTGCAAGCTTTACTGCAGAATTTACATTAGAGACCTCAGAATCGATTAAAACAAAGAGTAATGCTGATTTCTTTACTAGTTGTGATTTTAAGTTTGTTTCAACATGGCCAGCCATAACTGAGGTTTTCTCGTGACTCTTTAAAGTTTAATTGGAATGAGGTATACGGAATTGTATAGCTATGGAAGGATCTGAATCTTATAGATTTAATAATATTATTAAAGAGATTATCAAAAAATCATTGTTTACAGAACGACAAATTGAAATAATTTTAAAATATAAAAATTTGATAGAAACTAAACTTAGCATCTCCAAAGGCGCATATTACAGACAGGTAAGTCAGTCTAAAGAAAAATTATTAAGGTTTTATTATTCAGTCGTTCTCCTTCGTGGTTTAGGCATAGTATTGCCTGATGATATTGATATGATGTCTCAGCTTTCTGAGCAGGTTTCTGTGATAAAAGATGGTGATGTTTTTCCCGAGCGAGAGTTAGAAATCATTGATGTGATAGATAAAATGATCAAGCAGTTAAACAAGATGTGATTTTTGTTCCAATGTACAGAGTAAGATGGGGTTTATTGTGATTATTTAATGATATTTTCTTTCATGTAAAGTGTGAAATTATGTTGTTCTATTATGATAAATCACAAACATCTGTTGTTGTTTGTGATGTTAGTTGAGATTCCTGATCCTGAAGTAATATTAAGTATAGTTATTGCGTTTTTTATTGGATTGTTTGCATTGTATTTATACACAAAAATTCATGTTTTAAAGGCTAATTCATCTGCGTCAAATTTAGAGCGTTTAGACTATTATGAAAGGCAGTTAATTGATATGAAAATACGTTTGGACGCACTAGATTTATTGGATGTTGAACCATGGTCTGAGAGTAATAACCAGTATTCAAAGCAGGTATTAGAGAATTCACCCAAAAAACAGGAATTGATTAAAGGTGTCGCAGTTCAAGGTTTGAAAAAACAACGACTGCCTAACTTGAATTCTAATGATATGATAGATGTGATATTAGGATTAATCATGGATAAGCCAATGACATCACATGATATACAAATCACAATAGGTAGAACTAGAGAACATGTTTCTAGACTAATGAAAAAGCTTTATCAAGATGGTTTGGTGGGAAGAAATACCAAAACTAAACCATATGCATACTCTATCACAGAGTCAGGTAAAACAAAAGTCGATTTATTAAAAAATAGTCCCATAACAGCGTAAATTTACCAATAATTATATTAAAATCATAAACCAATATATAATAAAATTATATATATTATAATTGTATAAATTAATGTGTGGTAGATGAAAATGTTGAATTGGTAAAAATAACATCTGGAGGCACTGTCTCTATCCCAAAACAGTTTAGGCGTTATTTGGAGATGCAGAAGGGAGACTATGTAAAGATGGTTTTAGAAGGCGACCATCTATTAGTTAAAAAAGTGAATATTTCCTAAAGCTCTGGATGTTTTTGTGAAATTTTTATAATTTGATATGTCCATTCCCTTCCTGTTTTTAGACGTTCTATTCTTCCTTTTAAAGCAAACCTGGATAGGTATGTAGAGATGATGCTTAGTTTGATTGGTTCCTCATATTCGTCTTCATACTTTTCAAGTATAGTAGATGATGTGAACTTCCCTATAGGGAAGTGTTTGTCTACTATATTCCAAATTTTCCCCCCCACCGAATCTAATTGGGCTGCTTCCTGGCCTTCTATATTCATAAGATCCATTAACTCAAATATCTTGAGTATTTTTTCTCTGGTTACATTACCCTCAATGTTAAAGTTGTATTTTGCTCCCTCATGATCCTCTAAGTCTATTCGTATGCGCTTCCTAGCCATTGTGATCAGTGACAGTAATACGTTAACAGTTGAACGGATCCGGTAAGATTTGTTAACAAGTTGATTTGTTAACATTGACTGTGTAAGCCACGCCTATTAGATTTTTTTATTTTAACAATCTTGTATTTTTTATATATCAAAAATTAAATGTTTTTGTGCCTGGAGTGGAAATAATGGGGTCAAATCTTTGATATTAACAATGTTAACGTTCATTTTAACGCCTGGAGTGGAAATAATGGGGTCAAAATTCGCTGTTTTATCATTACCTTAACAGGAAGTTAACAATTTGTTATCACTTCTACCCACACACCTATATTTCCACTCTTTTTATTTTAAAATTTTTTAAAAAGGAGAAATCTAACTAAAAATATTTAATTCTAAACTAAACTACAGTTAGTTTTCTATCCTAAACACAATACATGTAGGATTTGTTATATTGAGTAGAAACAAAGGTGTGTGGATTTATGGAAACAGATCCTGTTGATAAACTATTAGATGCTGTAGAGTCTGGCAAATCACTGATTACTAATAGAGAAATCTTACACTTTACATACATTCCAAACACAATTCCACATAGAAACTCTGAACAAGAGCAAATCACCCAAACATTAATACCGATTTTAAAACACTCTCGTCCATCAAATCTCTTAGTATATGGTAAACCAGGTACTGGGAAAACACTCGTTGTAAAGAAAATCTTATCCCAAATCCAAAAAAGAGTCGAAAAAAGCAATTTTCCGATTAAACTTGTATATGCTAATTCAAAAGAAGAAACCACGCTTTATGGCCTTTTAGTAGGCTTTGGGAGAGAACTAGGATTGGGAGAAAAAGAACTACCATCTACCGGCTTAGCAATAAGCGAAGTCTTCAAAAGACTGCTAAAAACCATCGAGGAAAATCACTATAATGTAGTTTTTGTAATCGACGAAATTGATCATTTAGTTCATCTAGTATCTAAAACCGGAAATGATGTACTTTACCAGCTTACACGAGCCAACGAGAGATTGAAAAAAGCAACCCTGACTTTGGTAGGCATATCAAATGATTTGACCTTTAAAGAACGTCTAGATCCAAGGGTTATCAGTAGTCTTGGCGAAGAAGAAATTGTATTTACAAACTATACTGTTGAACAACTAAAAAAAATATTAGAAGACAGAATCCAACTAGCCTTCATAAAAGGCGCGATCGAAGAGTCATCAGTTAATCTATGTGCCGCAATGGCAGGAAGAGAGCACGGTGATGCAAGAAGGGCAATTGATCTTCTACGAGTAGCAGGGGAAATAGCTGAAAGAGAACAATCAAACATAGTAAAAGAGGAACATGTTAGAAAAGCCTCACAAAAAATAGAAGAAGATAAAGAGACTACCGTTCTTCGATCTTATCCCCTACATGAAAAACTACTAATTATTGCAGTAATGAAGGCTTCAGGCCTTTCAACAGGCGAGATCTATACTGCATACAAATCCCTCTGTAAGGTAATTAGGCAAAAAGAACTCACACAAAGACGGATAACCCAAATGCTAAGCGAAGTAGAGATGTCTGGAATTATCACTGGTAAAATCATTCATCAAGGAATTCATGGAAGGACTAAAAAATACAAACTAACCATATCACCTGAAATGGTAAAAAACACATTCAAAGACGAATTGACGCTTGAAGATATTTTATAATGACTAACTTTCAGTTTTGAAATCTTTTCTATAGACTTTGAAATTTTTTAAATTTACAATTATAGCTATTCCAGGAGTAGGTGTTATGCCTACACTTGCTTGGAATGGAGTTTGATATTGCCATGCACCGGAATTTATCAATAAAACCCCTTTATACAAATCAAGTCCTACAACATGAACGTGCCCTACATGAAAAACATCTGGAACCTCATCAATTAACATCATATCTTCTACTTCTGGCGCTAGGGGAGTTTGGCTACCATAAATAGGACTAAGATGTCGTGCTTGTAATAGATGACGCATTACCTTGGTAGGATTATCAAAACTCAATCCTGGGGTAGTCCTTACAATATCATCAATACTTTGTCCATGAAACATCAAAACCTTAATTCCATTTAGTGATATTAAGGCGGGATTTCCAACCATGAAAAAATTTTCACGATTCCATAAATCTAAATTATATTTTTTTGGAATGGCAGGCTGGGGCAGCGCTCTTCTTCCAGGATCATGGTTGCCAGGCATGATAAACACCTTGATATGTCTTGGAATCTTTTCCAAAATTTCTACTGCCTTTTTTAACTGCTCGTCCACATTTGTAAAAACTAACTCCTTTTCCTGATTTGGGTATATTCCAATACCATCTATCACATCTCCTGCCACTAACACAAATCGAATTTTGCGTGCAATGGGATCAGGTGAGGCAAGCCATAAAACAAATTTTTCCAATTCTTTTTCCATAAAATATTTACTTCCTACATGTAAGTCTGATAGGAAAACAGCGTAGGTCTCTGTTTTAGAGTAGTTTGGAGTATGATCCGGTATGTTTGGAACTATGATATCTTTAACAATAAAACCTCCATTCTTCCCTAATGAGACGCGTTCCATCACAAACTGGTCTATTAGAAGGCTGGCTGCAATATTTTGTAAATCTTTATCAAAAACAATACTCTCTAGACTTCCAGTAGGATCATCTATAATTAATTTAGTAACACTTCTTTCTGAATTCCGTTCAACTAGGAGGCCGCAAACAAAAACATCATTATCTGATTTTAAAGCTATTATAGACGAAATTGGTTTTAACAACTTGGCTTCGGGGCGATTAGAAACCATTCGTTTCAATCTTGAAAAACGGTTTGAGAAAAGTGCACCAAATCCTATTATCCCTTCTGAAGAGGTAATCTTTAGAGTAGGGTCTGATAAAATTTTATGCTCAGAAAGTAACTCCTCTTCCTCTTTTAGACCTAAAAAAACTTCCAAATCTTCTTGATTTATATGAAAAACTTTTTGTTTTGTTTTTTCACGAACAATATCTCTAATAACTTTCTCCAAATCTCTAATCTCTACTTTTTCAAGAATTTCAAACGCGTTGGGGTGAATTTGAAAGCCTTTATTTAAAGCGTAATTTAGTGCAAAAACAACATCTTTTTTCATCACCAACAGATAAAATGTGTTTTAATTAAATTTGCTCAATACTAACCCTCAAATATCATTTTATAAACAAAAACACATGTCTGATAAAAAAAGAATAATTACATTTTTTATTTTTGTTGGATTGTTTTCTATTTTCTTTGCAGTAGGTGCGGAAACAACTGTTTCTGAGGAAGAAGCTAAACTATTTCTTGAGCAATTTGAGGCCCTGGTCGAAAACATAGATTCTGTTGGAATATTTTTGCATAATCTTGCAATAGCACTACCAATGTTTATTCCTGGGTTTGGGATCGTTTGGGGGTTTTTTGCATCATGGCAGACAGGCGTTGCTTTTGCCGCGTTTAAAACAATAAATCCGACTCTAATCCAAATTCCATCATTATCAATACTTTATCTAACCCCATTTGGTTTGATGGAGCTTGCAGCATATTCAATAGCAATGTCACGAAGTTTGTTTTTGGTACAAAAACTCATTAAAAAAATTCCAATAAAATCAGACAGTAAAATTACAGGCATTGAAGTAGGTATAGTTATAGCATTATTGCTAGCTGGTGGTTTTATCGAGGCACACATGATTGAATTATTTGAAAAAGGCGAACTACAAGTACCAGAGATCTAGTTTGTTTAGATATAATACATAATTCATCTAAAATAATTTAGTAGCAAATTATAAACTAAATAACCTCAAACTAACCTAATGCGACCATTCAAGATTTTGGCATTTATGATTCTAGGAGTAACAATCAGTTTATTGACACAAGAAGCACATGCACAAATTGTTTCAAGTAATGCATTTTCATTAGAAGGCGCAGGATTTGCTGTCACAGAAATTTCACTCAAAACATCTCAACTTGATCTATTTCTATCTACAACTACAAAAACAACAAGAGATACAAATTTTGTTGTTGATGATGGTATAATCACCATAAATAACGAAGATTTTATTGCAACTGATCTGAGTGGAACCATTTTAAGAGATGGTCGTTTTATTAGATTGCAGGGAACAGCAGAAAACCCATCAGGTGATGAAATCTCACTTCAATTTTTTGGTAGATTGATAGAGAAATCTACTGAAGGCGCTGTTTATGGTTTTACAGGAAGTTTAACACAAGATGGTAGCCTTTCTAAAATAATTTACACAACAAAAATTTCAGCATTTGAAAAAATAACAAAACCTACATCAACTCCTACACAACCTAAAGATATTGTTGTTCGTATATTGAAAGGATCCTCAGATCCAAGTAGCATTACTTATACTGATAAGGCCGGTCAAGCTTTTTCTTTATTTAATTACTATTCACATGATAGGATTATAATCAAACCAGGCACTACGATTACTTTTGTAAATGATGACAGTGTTGTACATAGTGTGACTAGTGGATCTGGATTAGGACAAACTAGCAGATACACATCAGCAACAACTCTTGGCAAACAATTTGCATGTGAAGGCGACACATCCAAAATTAGAGATTCAGGAAACAGCTATATCCAACAAAAATGTATTTTTGTAATTGATGGAAGAGTAAAAAGTGGTCCTATACAACCAGGAGGACAGTGGAGTGTAACAATAAATGAAATGGGATTTTACAGACTAGTAGACATTGATTATCCATGGATGAACATAGTGATTTACGCATTTCCACAATCTAGCTCAGTTACTATTGGAAATCCCGATCCAGACGATGCTAGGCAAAACTAGCATATGATTCCAAATTGGTTTGATTAAAAACCATAACAGTTAGATCAGAAAATACCTTTCCTTCTAATTCATTTACCATCCCAATAAACGATGACTCATTAGAATTTGTTAATGATTCAAAAACATGAACTTTAATTTTTGATGTATTAAAACCATTTTTTTTTAGATAAATTGCGATTTCTGACGGCATAAAATGTTTCTCTGGATTTTTTGGCCAAGGCCTTGGTACAAGAATAACACTTGATCCATCCAAGAGTGCTTTTTGCAGTTCAAGTTTTTTCTCTTCAATAGAAGTTGTTACATGCATTGTGATTACTTTGGCCTTATCTAGAGGAATTCTGGCTTTTGCAGCTGCTACCTGAATGGAGCTTATGCCAGGAACAACATGTACTTCACCAAAAATCTCGATTAATCTATCAACAACTTCAGATTCTGAAAAATTTACATCACCAGTAAATGGCACTATCAACGTTTTGTTTCCTAATTTAGCTTTAATTTTTTGATAAACCTCTTCTTGTGAATGCATTGTTATTTCATAAACCTCTTTATCTGAAAGAAGATCTTCAATTGTTTTTAGAGTGTATTTGTATCCAGCAATAACATCAGAGTTTTGAATCATTTTCCTAACAATATCTGTAACACAATCTTGGGATCCTGGACCTACACCAACTGCATAAACTGTTCCCATTTTACTTCGTAATCTTTTGTCTTTCTTTAACATATTGAACAAAGGGGGACCAATCTACTTTCATGAATTTAGTAGGATCTTTTGCAGGATACTTGACCCAATCTAAAACAATAGAAAACTGATATTTTTTTCGTTCGCCATTTTCATTTAGTTCAACATTTAGTACACTTCCCCATGATTTTTCCTCACTATCTATACTCCAAATGTTATCAAAATCTACCTCTAAATTTTTTTTATTTTGTAAATCTAGCCGTAAATTCTCTTCATTATATCCATCATGACGGCTCATCACGTTTTTTGACTTGAGCAAAGTTATAGCTTGTCTTTGTATAGCTGCTTGCCACCATTTCATTTTTGCTTCGGTTTTGGTTACAAACATTAAATGTCTGTCAGTTAAAAACAACATTCCTTCTTTACCGCTAAATGAAAAAAATTTCTTTGTTTGTCTCCAAACTGATAAAATATGTGCTTGTATCCGTTCGTTGGTATCCATGATGAAAAATTTATGTATACTCGTTAAAAACTAATGTTTACATAGCTTTTATTTGAGATGTAAACCGAAATCTTCAATGCATTTAAAACTAATCATTATTTTTTCACTTTTACTTATCCCACTACAATCATTTTCACAAGAAGAGGAGAAACTAGTTATTTTTCATACCCCTTCAGGTAAACTCGTAATTGAACTGTTTCCAGAAGATGCGCCAAAGACAGTTGAGAATTTTTTAAAATTAGCAGAAAGTAAATTTTATGATAGAACAATTTTTCATAGAATCCAAAATTTCACGATACAGGGGGGAGATCCCTTAACAAAACCTGGTGCCTATGAACATGTCTCTCAATGGGGGACAGGTTTAGCAGGTTATACAATTCCAGCCGAATTTAATGACATAAAACACAAAAAAGGCATTGTTTCAATGATACGGGCACCTACTGATCCAGACAGCGCAAGCTCACAGTTTTTCATAGTACATAAAGATGCAAGTCATCTTGATGGAAAATATACAGCGTTTGGTCGTCTTGTTACTCAGGAAAGTTATGAAACACTTGATAAAATTGCTTCACTTGAAACTGCACCAAATGGCATAGCATTTCAGTGGGGTGATGCAGAAATTCTAAAAACTGAAGTTGTTAGTCGCTCACAGGTATTAGATCTACTGGAATTAGGCAAACCAGAAAAAATGGAAAAACCCACAGGTGAAATTTCTGGTTCTCAATATTCTAATAAAAAATTAGGATTTTCATTTTTAGCACCAGAAGGATGGGTACTACAACAACCTCAAAAGACACAACCTATCATTCCTGATGTAACAGCTGTAGGTCCTAAGGTAAATGGTATACCACCCGCAATTTACGTATCTGTAAATGAAAAAAATGGCAAATCTTTTGAAGAATATATTACTGAAGTAAAAGACTCACTTCAAAAATCAATAGAATCAGGAAAACTTGTGATCTTAAACGAAAACAAAACAACAGTTAATGGAAAAAGTGCATATGAGATCAATGTAATACAATCTTCCAAAAATATTGTAAATTTGAAACTAAAATCAGTTATCATTTTAGGACCTGACAAATTCTATACCATAGTATACGTAAACAGTGAAGAAAATTTTGATTCTAAGCTTCATCTTTTTGATGAAGCATTAAACTCATTTACCATACTCTCAAATGAAACCAATCTACAAACAAATAATGAAACACAAAATAACGGAGGGGGGTGCCTTATTGCTACCGCAGCTTTTGGATCAGAGCTTTCACCTCAAATTCAGTTACTAAGAGAGATTCGTGATAACATGGTACTTGAAACACATTCTGGTGCAACATTTATGTCAGTTTTTAACTCACTTTACTACTCATTTTCCCCCACAATAGCTGATCTTGAACGACAGAATCCAACATTCAAGGAAGTAGTAAAAATTGTAATAACTCCATTGATCTCAACATTAAGTATTTTGCAACATGTAGATATTGATTCAGAAGCTGAGATGATAGGCTATGGAATTGGAATTATCCTACTAAACATTGGAATGTACTTTATTGCACCAGCATTTGTATTACTAAAACTGAATTCAAAATATCAGGATGAAAAAAACAAAATCTAAACAAAATTCAAAGACGGTGGTTATCATTGGAATTTCAGCAGCTGTAGTTATTGGAATAACGGTACTGGCTCTTAATAGTAATTTGTTTGAAACTAATTCAATATCTGATACTTCTAAAATTCTAACAAAATCTGAAACTCAGATTTACAAAGATTGTACTATGGTGACATATGGTACTACCAACGCAGATGTTGACTGTCTAGGATTGGGAACCTTACACTTGGTAAGGGACCTTCCACTAAGTGCTGCAAACGTCAAGGATGTGACTCTTACTATCTCTGGTAATGTTTACAGTATAGAGTTTATAGCTCCACTTGGGAAGGTAACATACGATCTTACAAACCTAACTTATGATGCAATAGTGTATCAAGAACTTGTAAAGAATTTTGGTGAAATCAAGATTCCGTTTGGAGATGTTGAAAAATCAGTACGTGATCTAAAAGATTCTCTAAAAGGAGTACCGCTGATTGTAGAGAATATCATCAAAGAGTCATCTGAAAGCGTTGTAATTCCTAAGCTCAAGGTTCCAGAAATTAATATTCCAAAACCAGAACCTACAAAACAACTCACTCTTTCTGAGCTAAAACAAACAGCACTAGAGGATATTAACAAATACAGAACCCAAAACAATCTTCGAAGTATAACTTTGGGAACCGCAATATCTCCTCAACTATACGCAGAAGAACTTCTTGTAGAGGGTTGTATTCATCACGTTTCTGTAACAGGAGAAGGACCTATGTTACGATACAAGAATAATGGTGATAAGATGTTTCTAGTCGCAGAAAACATTGCAGGTGGATTGGGCCTTAGCTGGGGTGTACCTGAAAAAGACATTCTTCGAGCAAATTACGATATGATGTATGATGATGCACACGCAAATTGGGGACACCATGATAACATCTTGAACCCACACCATAAATCAGTATCAATTGGAATCGCATATGATAACCAAAGGTTAGTAATGGTACAAGATTTTGAACAATCATTACCACCAGAATATAGTTACCATCCTTCTAGTTTCGCAAAACAATCAATGGATCAAAAATTTTGTTGGTAGTTTAGAAAATAGATTACCAAACATCATCAACTTCATCAAGTTCCTTGTATTCTTTTGAACTTTCACGTTTAAGATACTTTAATCTTGAAATATCTCTGTCAAAAAACA
>JAUYOQ010000133.1 GCA_030697975.1 Nitrosopumilaceae archaeon
TTAGAAAATGTATCATCTTGGCATCAGACAAGATAGGGCTTGCAGAAAAGGCAAAATCGTTTGCAACCAGTGCCATTGACACGCTTTTAGCTGCAGAAACAAGGGTTCATGGAACAACAATTGAATCTGTTCATCTTCATGAGGCCTCAGGATTGGACACTGTAATAGATATTATAGGAACTGCCATAGCATTAAATGACTTAGGATATTTTGATGATGAAATAATCACAACACCTGTCGCTGTTGGTGGTGGCATATTGTCATTTTCCCATGGAGTTACAACAAACCCAGGTGGCGCAATTCTAGAAATTTTCAAAAATTCTAAAATAACAATTTCTGGCGGAAAGGTAAAAGACGAACTTACTACGCCTACAGGTGCGAGCATGCTTGTAAATCTGGCAACAAAATGTTCAGAATTTTATCCGCATCTAAAGGTAAGTACGATAGGCTATGGTGCAGGCGCAAAGGACTTTGATGAATTTCCAAACGTTCTAAAAATCGTGCATGGCGAAAAGACAACCAGCTATGAACGTGACTCTGTAATAATCTTGGAAACAAATGTTGATGATGTGTCAGGCGAAGTACTGGGAAATATGTTAGAAAAGATTATGGACAAAGGTGCAAAGGATGTTACTATAACTCCTGCTATAACAAAGAAAAGCAGACCAACTCATCTGATTTCGGTAATATGCGATACTGATTCTATGAATTCTGTTCTTGACTTGCTATTTTCTGAAACAGGTACTTTGGGAATACGAGTTCGTGCCTCTGAAAGATTCATAGTTCCACGCTCTATTGTCAAGACAACAATTACAATCCAAGACAAAAAATTTCCAATACGCTACAAAATAATTGGAAAAGACAAAAATTTCAAGATAGAGTCAGATGACATAAAATCAATAGCTGAATCAATAAACAAATCATACAAGCAAACAGAAGAGTTGATCAGAAACATAATCACAAAGGAATTATTATAAAATGACAAAACTAGAAAAACTAATCAACTGGTTTGGTGACAAGCACCGCGTTCTTGTTGCTCTTTCTGGCGGAGTAGACAGTGCACTAGTAGCATATGCGGCTTTTCAAAAATTAAAAGATGATGCAATTGCAGTAACTGCAGACTACAAAACTCTTTCACAAGAGGAATTAAACTCTGCAAAACAAATTTGTGCAGAAATTGGAATAAAACACATCATAATATCTTATGACGAACTTGAAAATGAAAACTTTGTTCAAAACGACAAAAACCGATGCTTTTACTGCAGAACAGAGCTTGCAACACATCTTGACGCATTAGCAAAACAACACAATGTTGATGTAATTGTGGATGGAACA
>JAUYOQ010000134.1 GCA_030697975.1 Nitrosopumilaceae archaeon
CAAGAAATCAAAATTGAAGGTGATCTTAATCAGAAAATCTGGGAACGTGGAATACGACATCCGCCAAGAAAGATTAGAGTCAGAATGACAAAAACCGATGAAGGACACATCATAGTTTCGCTATATGAAGAAGCTGAAGAAAAACCAAAGAAATCTGAAAAAGAGTCAAAGAAAAAAGAGAAAAAGAAAACAAAACCAAAAGAAGAGATAGCGTCAAAAGAGAAAATCAAAGAACCAGAAACCAAAGTAGCTGAAGTAAAAGAAGAAAGCAAACCAAAGACACAAGAAAAAGAAATTACGCCAGAGAACACAAAACCTGTTAAAAAATCAAAAGAAACCGCAGAAAAGAAATCTACAGCTAAAAAAGAATCAAAACCAAAAAAGACCGCAAAAAAAGACTAGATTTATTCTAATTGATATAAATTTAGTTCGCAGTTAATACTGCAGTCTGGATCCTGCCAGTCAAGTACATGATCGCTTGGTATTACACCTAATGGATCATATCTATCAAAGCGTGTTTCGCCTTGAACAGTTGACAGCATTATTACATTTGACTTTTCGGCAGAACTTGTTGCAAGGTCAACTTGAGTTGTGTCTTCTCTAAAGACTTTGCTTGAAATACTTGTAATAGAGTTTAATGTTCCAACTGAAACATCATTGCCAAGAACATACAAAATAGATCTCTTTACGCTAGCTGGTGGTGCGTCTTCGTATAACATCTTTATTGATTCTCTTAGTGATGTTTCGATATCGTATGCGCTTTTACTTGTAGACAAGATATTTGTCCCATCTGCAAGATATGATGATTTTAGAGAATTAATTACATGTAGTATTGCAGAGTTGGCAATTTCATAGCATGCTTTTTGTGTCAAGTCTGGGTTGCAATCAAGAAGTGCATCGTTATCAACTACGATACATGTTGAGCTTTCCCTTAATCGCTTTAGTGAGATTCCTGCTTGAAAGATTCTGTCTTTTTCGAATTTAAATGGCATAATTGCAAAAGAAATTAGATCTTTTCCTGACTCTTTACATAGATGAGTGACAATTGGCGCAATAGCAGAGCCTGCCTTTCCTGCCAAATTTGCGACAAGAACTATTGAGGAATAATTTGAAATCTTTGATTTTATAGCATCTGAGATTTTGTCTGCATAGCCTCTGATCAGATATGTTGATGGATTTACAATAGAGCCTGTGTTTATCAAAATTGTACTGCAATCATGTTTGAGGTCATGTTTGTCATGGCTGATTAACAGGCAGTCGGCGTCAAGGTTTTTGTGGGCATCTATGGCCAATTTTGAGCCTGCGCCACCAAGTCCTATTACCAAAGTAGGCTGTGAGAGTTGAAAGGCCATTCGAACCTACTTTACAAAATATGATAAAAAACCTTCTTACGTAGTTTTAATCAAATTGCCGATCTAAAAAAATTAACTTGCGATCGAGCCGATCAAACTGTGAGTTGTGACATCTGTTATCTCAATCTGCTCTTTTTGTCCAATTTTTAGTGGCCTTTCTACAAAAACGGATTTGTAGGCAAAGTTTCTGCCTTTAATATGACCGTCTGATATTTCATCAAACAATACCTCGCCTTTCCATCCAAGCCATCTTTTGTTGTTTTCAAGCGAGATTTTATTTGTTAAATCAAAGATTATCTTGCTTCTGCGTTTGATTTCGGCTACGTCTATTTGGTCTAGTTTTGCTGCGCTAGTTCCTGGCCTTTGGCTATATCTTGAAATATTGACAATGTCAGGCCTTGTATCCTTTAACAAATTTACAGTCTCTTCAAAGTCTTGTTT
>JAUYOQ010000140.1 GCA_030697975.1 Nitrosopumilaceae archaeon
AAGCGAAAAAAAGTGCTAGTTTATTTTTCTGTGTTAGCTGGTTCTTCTTTCTTTGGCTCTTCGTGCTTTATTTCGTCAGGTGCTGCTACTGTTTGTTTTTCTGTTTCTTTATTTTCCATAACTATATAGAATCTTACACAATATATATACTCGCGTGTTTAGATTTATAGATCGGCAGAAAAATATATAGTTTTAGAGAAAATATATAGAAAATTATGCACAAAATACACGTATTAGCTGTGTGCAGATTATTTTCATGCATAATCCAGAAAATTCTTGCGAGTTTTACTAATTTTATTTATGTAACAATTTATCCCATATCATCTAGGCATTAGTAGATTTCAAAGTAAGTACTGATCGTATATCGACGATATTTTTTACGATCGGTATTATTTTTTGTCTAAGCTCGCTAGTGGTTCTAGCTTCGATTTTTGCTACAAGATCATGTACACCAAAAACCTTTGTAACTTCTTTAATTCCAGGGAATTGGATTAGTTTTTTTAGCACGGTATCGTCTTTGTTTTCCTCACAGTTTATGAGAAGAAATGCAAGTTCCATATAATGGATACACATACATCGTATTAATACCGTCGTTATTTGGAAAAATAATATTTTTTAATGAGCAGATGGAATTTTTTTCCTACGCTTTTTGATTTTTTGTAATGGATTTCTTTAGTTCTTCATAGGATTCCAGATATTCTTTTTTCATTAGATTTTTAGGTTTTGTTTTGTTGTTCTTGTTCTTTTGCGGTATGGATTTGGTTTTTGGTTGTGTCATAACATAAGATACACTCATGTAGCATATATCTTAGTTGTATTAATCGCCCATGAATTCATCTACATCCTTAGACAAAAAGTTCACTTACACCATTTATTATGAATTGAACTGCAAAGGCTGCAATAAATATTGCAAAAACCCTTGTAACAATCATTGAACCCCGGTTTCCTAGAATCCGATTTATGGGCTCTGAAGCCAATAACACAAGATATGTAATTACCGTGACAACAATGATTGAGATCAAAGTTATCAACCCTCCAGATGATTGAAATGAGATAAGGACAACAGTTAGTGCCCCAGGACCAGAAAGTAACGGAAAAGCAAGTGGAACTATTCCTGCTTCTTTTTCCAGATTGCCTCCACCTAATCGCCATTCTCCATGAGTCAAAAATTCAATGGCAACTATGAACAATAACGCCCCGCCAGCTATCATAAAACTAGAAAGCTCGATTTCAAAAATTGAAAGTATTTCATTTCCTGCAAATGCAAAAATTAATAGTAAAATTACAACTACGATTATAGCATTTTTAAATAGTGATTTTTTCTTTTTTATATCCAAGTTTTTGGTTAGTCCAATCGTAATTGGGATGGTTCCAATTGGATCAATGACTACAAAAAGGACAATAATTGTTCTAATCAGGTCTATTGAAAACGTCTCTGGGATTAAAAACAGATTCTCAAATACCATATTGCGGTATTAGAAAACCATTCCTATAAAGTAACTAAATTTCTTAACAATTCAAACATTAATTAAAAAATCAAACTGTATGTAATTATAATATGCTTGTCACAGAGCTTTTCCTTTTTTCCACAAGTCACATGCAGGACAGCGATTTATTATTTTAATTCCTACCTTGCTAGAGTATACATTGCCACAATTGTCGCATATTCTCAGATCATTTAATGTAATCATTTCTTTATTTTCTTCCACAGAATAGATAACCTTGTTACTCTAATCATAATTCTGATAACCTCTTTGAGTGTGATAATCAGAAATTCATACTACTATTACTCTGGTTCATATTACCACGAAATGCAATAACAAGACATGTTTAGAGAAATAATTAAAAGATTACAGCGCAAAAAAGAAAGTACATCTAGTGATGTAAACGCATTCAAAGAATCTGATAGCAAGAAACCTAAGAAGGAATAGACGCAAATTGAAGTGGAACTGCCCAAATTGTGATTTTCACTGGGATGGAAATATGGAGACCTTTGAGAGAGTACTTGCCCATGAAAAGACTCACTCAAAGAATATTAAATGATTTAGAATGCCTGGTTTTCTTGGCGACAAACAAAACAACATTGTACATCATCTAGCCAACATGAAAGAAGAATGTCAAATTGTTAATATCGGATTAAAAGACAAACAGTACTTTACTCCAGATACATTAGAAAATGCTAAAGCCAAAAATTTTTCTCCTTGTAAATTGTGTATTGGTAATTAAGAAAAAATGGGAAGATTGGGTTTGGCATATAGAACAACAGACCAAGAACATTGTCCACATGATGCCAAGTTAAAGATGGCAGGATTCAAGGACAGATATGAGTGTACTAGATGTCAGAAAATCATACCCTACGATCCTTCAAAGGAAGAAAACAATAAAAATTGAAAAAAACATAGAATGCTTAGATATCATCAATACGAAGAGATTGTGAGTTTTTACACCGATATGGGGCTGTTTTTGGTTCCTGATAGCATCTATTTTACAATGTCAAACCTTTATCATCAAGCAAGACCAAGTGATAGCACATGATTCAATTTATCGCAATTGGTATAGGGGTTTTAGTCGCTCTAGTTCTGATTAAAAAAATAATGAAAAGACCTACTGCAGATAAATTTAGCAAGTTTTGTAAAAAATGCGGCCAGCAACTAGAAAAAAATATCTGTATTAGATGTGGTAATTCTAAACCAATTGAATTTGGCATATAATCGATTCAATCCTTAAATTATTTGGAATTTGATTCTAATTCGTCAATAACATGGATATTTATCTAGCACACAGCTAAAAGATGTCACTTATGGTTACATGTACAAAATGTTATAACGAACATCATGATGAGTGTATGGGAAAAACAGGCATGTTTGATTGCGACTGCAAGTGTTTCAAACAATCAGAAATTGCCAGTCTAAATATTTGAGTTCAACTAGAACCATACCATGTTTAAGCTAGAGAAATACCACTGTTCCTGCAAGAAATGTTTTTGCCCTAACGCAGTATTTGGATCCAATGATAATGTTTGTGCAGAATGTAGTTATGGCATTCATGAAGGCCCTAAAAAAATAATGATTTACTAATTACATTAGGTCTGTAAGATTGATAAATGATAATATTGATGCGGCTTGGCACTACCATAACGGTACAAAACACCCTCATGGTAAATTACACAGCAGTTTTTATTTTTATGATCCTGCGTTTAGGCCAACACCTTACAAAATATACACAGAAAACTTGCAATCAGTTAATTTGCCTTTAGAAAAAAAACCAGTTGGAAAAGGCACATTTGCGGCAATCTCTGATAACATAAAACAAGATGATAAAACCGTGGTTCCAGATTTAAATACGCTTTCAAGGATTCTTTATTTTTCAAATGGAATAACAAAAACGATTCACTATCCAAAACTTGGAGATATGGAATTTAGGGCAGCAGCATGTACCGGTGCTCTTTACCATATTGAAATCTATGTTGTATGTGGAGACATTGCAGGTCTTACTGCAGGAGTGTATCACTTTAACCCCAAGGAAATGAGCCTAAAACAATTACGCAAAGGCGACTATCGCCATGTCCTAATTGACGCAAGTGGCAATGATGAAAATGTAAAGCACGCGCCAGTAATTTTGGTTTACACAGACATCTTTACACGAAATTCAATAAAATACCAAACACGCGAGTACCGTCATGCATTTTGGGACTGTGGTGTCATTCTGACAAATACCTTGGCTCTAAGCTCGACACATAATTTGCCAGCCAAAGTAATTGTAGGATTTGTAGACGAGGCAGTCAATTTGCTTCTTGACCTAAACACCCAAAAGGAGGTATCTTTAGCACTAGTGCCAATTGGATTTACAAAAGAAACTCCTGCCGAAAAACTCCAAGTGCAAAAGCTAAACCTGACAACCGAACCGCTTTCAAGCTATAATGTTGATGATCCCGAAATTCAAGCCATGCATCAGGCTTCCTCACTAGCTACGGAAAAAGATGTCATTGAATGGAGAGAAAAAGTTATCAAAACTATTCCACTGGGCTTGACAAAAAATGATGTCACATTAGAATTTCAAGTGGACAAGAAAATTTTGGAAAATCCAATAGAATCAGTAATAATCAAACGTGGCTCAACAAGAGAATTTTCACGCCAATCAATTTCATTTTGCCAACTATCTGCAATCATTTATTATTCAACAAGAGGAATACCTG
>JAUYOQ010000152.1 GCA_030697975.1 Nitrosopumilaceae archaeon
ATAAGCTCAGACATGTCATCTATGATCGAAAAATCAGGCATGCTTGAAGGAGCGTTGGGATACAGAATAGCAGAACAGTTAAAGAATTTTCTAGGACATTTTCTTGAATCAAAGGGAAGCCAAGTAAGAATTAAAAAAATCGATTATTAACTTTGATTAAAAATAAAAAAGAGTTAGTTGCTACCAATCACAAATATTACATTTGCTGTGGTAGAAACTTCTTGGTCTGATGAAAATACTGGTGTTGATGCCTTGAGAGCTGCACTCTCATCATAGCTTGCTGTATAATATGGAATTGGTGGTGGCATTCCAAACTCAGATAAGGAAACTACCTTGACGCCAATTATTTTGTGATCAAGTGGCGCTAGTGCCTTTTCTGCCTTTGATTTTGCGTTTAAGACTGCTTGTGCGATGAGACTATCATTTATCTCAAGCTGCTTTTCTGGCGATAGTGTAAAGTATACAGAATCAACTCTATTTGCACCTGCTGCAACTGCACCATCTATAATATCTGCTGCAAGTGATAGTTGGCCTGTTTCTACCATCAAAATGTTTGAAACACGATATCCAATTAGCTCTTGTGTGTATCTACCAGTTAGCTTGTCTTGATAGCTGTCATAGACAGGATAAATGTTCAGGCTTGAGGTGCTAAGCTCATCCTCTGTTATGCCTATTTTTTTTATTGCATCTACAATTGCAGTCATTTGACTAGAGTTTGCCTCAAGTGCCTCTTTTGCTGTCTTTTCTTGAGTCTCTACTCCAAACTGAACTCGTAAAAGATCAGGCTCAACTGAGGTTGTTGCAGTTCCTGTAACGGAAATTACCTTTTCTCTTGAAGGAAATGGCGTTGTCTCTTGTGCTGTTGCCTGCTTTTCTTGCGGTACAAGTGTTACGGCAAATGTAAGGACCAGTACTATTGCTGTTAGTGTGGCAATCAGTGTTTTGTTCATATTTGCAAAGCTTTTTTGTCGCTATATATTGAATGCGTATCAAAGATTAGTCAAATGACTTTTGTTCTTATTTAAATAAGAAAAATACATTTGTTATGTGTGGGACTGCGGGACATTGCCTTAAAGGAACAGTACAGATCTGACAGAGACGATCTTGTCTCAGAATTTTTTATTCCCTGTCTTTACTACTGCATAGAATATGATAGAGCGATAGAATACGTTGCTGTCAAAAGTCTTACCAATTTTTATTTTGGTCTTAGAAAATTTATTGAAAACGAACCAAAAATTAGAATGGTCACAGGACACAGATTCCGAACATATGATCTTAATTTCCTAGTCCGAGTATTCCAAAATGGAAAATCATCTTTAAAGATAGATGGTGTTGATGAAAAAAAGGTAAGCGTTCTTCAAAACATGATAACAAATGACAAGCTCAAACTAAAAATTGCAATACCAAACTCAGATCTAGTCTATGGCTCTTTTTCAGAAAACATTGGAGTTTTCAGAGACGAAAATGACGATGTTGTAGCCTTTACTGGAACCTCAAATGAGACATTTGATCCAGAAAAGAAAAACTTTGAGTCAATTGATGTCTTTACCTCATGGAACGATAAAAGTAGAGTAGAGACCAAAGTCATGGATTTTGAAAATCTGTGGGAAAACAAGACGAAAACTGTTGAAGTGTATGATTTTGTACATGCTGCAAAAAATAATCTCTTAAAATATTCTGCAGAGTGGCTACAAAAATAAGCTAGAGATTAAAATTTTCAATCTCGACGTTTCCTTTGTTTTCAAGAAAATTTATTCTTGAGATTTTATAATAAATTATCTCTCCTCTTCTTTCTATTACTGCAACGATTGGTTCTTTTCCCATATGAGTAATCTCTTCAATCTTTTTTTGTAGCTGTCCTATCTTTTCTTGTCTGCCTTCATTAAAACCAAATATCAAATACTTTGCTCCCTTTTCACCAAAGTGCCCTCTATCGTATACTCTAAAGTCAGAACCAAAGCCAAAGCCGTCTTTAACTATATAGCCTCGAGTGCGTAGGTCTCGGTAAATTAGAAACTTTGTTAGTGCATCTACGTCATGTTTTATGCATGTTTGAAGCAGGGTATCAAAATCGACCTTCTTTTTTCCTTCTAGTTTTAGCTTATCACAATACATCAGATATAGTGATTCAAATGGTTTTAGGAAAAATTTTTTCTGCGTTGTTTCCCCATAGCCTTTTTGTTCAAGGCTATTTTGCATCGCCTTGTTTGTAATTAACGTGTGATCCTTTACCAATACACCTTCTACTTGTGGTTCTGAATCTTGCTCCATTTGGTAAATTTGATAATATTTTCCATATAAGGATGAATTGAATTTGTATCTAGTTTTGTATGCCGATGGTTAACCGTTAAAATATGGGCCGTTGACTCGAAATAGCTGATAACATTATGCACGGTGCAAATTATCGAAGAGGAAATGGCCAGCCATATACAAGAAAGGAGTTCATAAAGGGAAAACCACAAATCAAGATTGCCAAGTTTAGCGGCGGGCAAATGGGTGACTATGATTATTGTGTACAGCTTTTAGTAAATGAAAAAATTCAGGTTACTCATATGGCATTAGAATCAACAAGACTTGCAGCAAACAAGTTAATTGAAAAAACCACTGGAGAAACAGGCTACTTTTCTAAATTACGTGTCTATCCTCACATTCTTTTAAGGGAAAACAAAATGATTGCAACCGCAGGAGCAGACAGATTACAGGAAGGAATGCGCCGAGCCTTTGGAAAGGCAGTAAGTCTTGCAGCTCGCATAAAGGCAGGTCAAATTGTCATGGAGATGTTTGTAAAAAAGGAACATCTTGATGCTGCAAAAAAGGCACTAAAGAGTGCATGTGTCAAGCTTCCAGGAACTCCAACTATCAAAGTAATTCCAGTAAAAAAATCATAATTTAAAATCAAGTTTTTTTAAAAACTCTTGTTGTCTTTGTTTTAGCATATCCAAAAATTCCAAAAATTCTTCCTTTGTTGGATCTCTTTTTAGGATTCTTCTTGATTGGTAATAAAACGAGTTATACAGTCGTCCTATAACAACTCCAAATCCAAATGAATTTGTGTTATCAGATAAAGCACTAAGCGATTTGATGATGTTTTTTATTTCATCTGTATTTTCAAAAGTCTCACTTATTTTTTGTTCCATCTTTTCTTTGAGTCTTTTGTCCATTACATTGATAGAATTAATCAGGATTAAAAACAATGTTAAAACAAAAATAAAAAAATTTGATTCCTAGTAAACTAGGAATGCACCGATTCCTGCCCCTATAGCTATGCCAAGACCCAAAAACAAAAGATCAAAGGCAACTACCTTTCTAAAGGAGGCATGAACCATTTTGTCCCAGATGCTTGTTCTGGTTTGAGTTGTTTGTGTTTTCATGATTATGGTTTGGTAAAATTGTCGATAAGATATGGTCAGCTTGGTTGCTTACTAGACAAGATTTCTACCAATCATGCCTAGAAAATCACAACAAGTAAACAGATCGTTTTTATGTATAATCATTAAACCAATTTTTTAATGACAAAAGTTAATCACATAAAATTTGCAACATTGTTTGCAATTACAATACTTCTTGCAACATCTATTACACTGCAATCAATTCCTGCATATGCCACTCACAATACTCCTTCATCAAGAATTTGTGGAGATAAGATTTGTGATGCAAATAATGGCGATGACGCAGAAGCAGAACGTGAACAAATGCGTCAACAAGTAAAGAGTGGTACAGCTCCTGAAGAGGAACCAGAGGTTCCTGTAGAGGAAGAACCAGAAGAAGAAATGGCAGCTCCAGAAGCAGCACCAGAGATGGAAGAAGAGATGGCAATGGAAGAAAAAATGCATGGATGGCAAACAGCTACTGGAACAATTACATCAATGGTAGATCCAGGAGTTGGTCATGAGACACATCAGCTTGCAATAATTTTGCCACCAA
>JAUYOQ010000164.1 GCA_030697975.1 Nitrosopumilaceae archaeon
GGAGACACTTCAATACCCAGACATTGTTTCTGCTCTTGCAATTTCGCCAGATAATCCAAACATGGTATTTACAGGAACTGGAAAGGGAATATTTGTTTCAAATGATGGTGCAAAAAGCTGGACTCAACTTGAACCATACAATGGAATTCTCATTTTTGCATTAACGTTTGATGATAATGGTATTTTGTATGCATCGGCAGCAAACTTTGGTCTCCTACGTTCATCAGATCTTGGAAAAACTTGGGAAAGTCTCAAGGATCCTGACCTTACTATAACAAGTATAGCTATTGATTCACAAAACAAGATAATCTATGTTGCTGGATACTCATCAGAAGGTTTCCAAGAAGTTTATCGAAGTACAAATGATGGAGCAATCTGGAATCTAATAGGAACAAACAAAGAATCCTGAGTTTGACATTCTTATGTATACTTTGCAGGGTTTTTATCAAACATGCTTTTGCATGATGGACAACAGAAATGGTATGTCTTTTCACCATACTTTGAAGCTGGAGAATTCTTTTCGTCTACTTCCATTTTACAAACAGGGTCAGTTACCATACACAAACAATTACTTTCTTGTAAATAAATACAGTATTTTACAAATGTAAAATAGTCTTTTTGCTACTTGGATTCCATCGTTTGAGAAGTAATGAGCTACTCGTTACAGAGACAGAACTAGCTGCCATCGCAAGTCCTGCAAGGGCAGGATAAAGAAATCCCATAGCAGCTATTGGTATTAGTACTGCATTATAGACAAACGCATAAAAGAGATTCTGCCTTATCTTGTTGACAGTTTTTTTGCTTATCTCTATTGCTGCAACAACGTCT
This sequence comes from Nitrosopumilaceae archaeon, assembly GCA_030697975.1. GTDB lineage: Archaea > Thermoproteota > Nitrososphaeria > Nitrososphaerales > Nitrosopumilaceae > VHBM01. The sequence continues at coordinate 829 of JAUYOQ010000164.1, forward strand.
ATTAGATCATCTCGTATAAGGACAACTTTTCCGGCTTCTAAGGCAACATCAGTGCCACTTCCAATTGCAATTCCAATATCTGCCTGAGTCAAGGCTGCAGCATCGTTTATTCCATCACCAATCATAGCAATTTTCTTTCCTTCCTGTTGAAGTTTCTTTATCACTTCTACTTTGTCGGATGGCATAACTTCTGCTATCACTCTATCAATTGCAAGATCCTTTGCAATAGCAGATGCCGCTCTTTCATTATCGCCTGTAAGCATAACAATCTCTATACCCTTACTTTTTAGCTTGGCCAAAGCATCTTTAGCTCCAGCCTTTGGTGTATCAAGTAACCCTATGATGCCTACAATCTCTTTGTCTACTGAAACCAAAACTGCTGTTTTGCCACCTTTTTGTAATTGTAAAATAGATTCTTCTACAGCCTTTGTATCAATTCCTTCATCTTTCATCTGGTTTTGATTTCCCACAATGATGTTGTAATTTTTGTAAGCTGCTGTTGCTCCCTTTCCTGGGGTTGCAATAAATTCAGTTGAATCTCTTATGGTAAGATTAATTTCCTTTGCCTTCTTTATTATTGCCTTTGCAAGTGGATGTTCAGAGTTTTTTTCTGCAATAGCTGCAATTTCAAGAATTTTGTTTTCTTTGTTGTTTAGATTATCAAGTTTATCGTCAATATGTGGAATCTTGATGGCTATTACATCTGTAACTTGGGGGGTTCCTTGCGTTAATGTGCCTGTCTTATCAAAAACTGCAACCTTGATTTTGCCTAGCATCTCTAATGCTTCGCCACTTTTGAACACCACTCCATTTTGTGCACCTTTGCTCATCCCAACCATCACTGCAGTTGGCGTAGCCAATCCAAGTGCACAAGGACATGCAATAACAAGCACTGCCACTGCTGGTATCAGTGAAGTTGCAATACGATGTTCACCCGTTGTTACCACATACCAAACCATAAAGGTGGTAACTGCGATTGCAATTACTATAAAGGCAAAATAACCAGCAACCTTGTCGACCAATCGTTGAATTGGAGGCTTTCTTCCCATTGCATCCTCTACAAGCTTGACAATCTGTGAAAGTATAGTGTCACTTCCAACCTTAGTTGCCTTGATCACAAGGACTCCTTCTTTGTTAACAGTTCCACCTATGACAATGTCGTTTGGCTTTTTACTAACAGGCATTGATTCGCCAGTTACCATGGATTCGTCTACAGCAGAACTTCCCTCAAGCACTATACTGTCAACTGGGATCTTTTCTCCTGGTCTTACAACTATAATGTCTCCTGTTTTAATTAATTCAATAGAAATTTCGATCTCGTTACCGTCTTTTCTTATTCTCGCCATCTTTGGCTGAAGTTCTAACATCTTTTTTATTATTGATGAAGCCTTTCCCTTGGTTTTATTTTCAAGATATTTTCCTAAAATTATGAATGTTATCACCACAGCTGCAGCATCATAGTATATGTTATGCCAAGATATTGTTGGAAATGTGTTATACACACTAAAAAGATAAGCAGCAGTCGTTCCTGTTACCACAAGCGTATCCATATTTGCAGACTTCATTTTAGAAATTCTATATGCTCCAACATAGAACCTGCTTCCTGTCACAAACTGAACAACGCTAGCACACCCAAAAAGAATGTAGGCCGCAACATCTGATCCTGCAAATGGAACAAATGAGATGTATTCAGGATAACCAAATACAATTACTGGAATGGTAAAGACTAGTCCTACAATGAAGAGTTTTTTGAGCTTTTTTGCTTCTACTTCTTCAGCTGATGCAGAGAGATCCTCGCTTAGTATTTGATAACCACTTTTGTTTACAATTTGTCTTATATCTGCAAGAGAAAGCAAAGCTTGATTGTATTCAACTAAGACTTGCCCATTTCCAAAATTAACTGAGGCGTACTTGACACCCTCAGTTGTCCTAAGCTTATTTTCAAGTCTGTCTGCATCACTTGAATCTGTTATGCCACCAACTTTGAGAGTTAACTTTTCGTATACTACTTTGTAGCCTGCTTCCTCTATTGCTTTTTCAATTGTTGGTAAATTAACTAACGATGGATCAAACTCAAGTATTGCTTTTTCTGTAGCAAGATTTACTTCACATTTTGACACACCTTTTAGATCTGAAACATATTTCTGAATAGAATTTACACAGCCAGCACAATGCATTCCCCCTATCTTAATGGCTGTTCTTTTAGCTCCATGTTCAGCATCTATACTCTGTTCCAATTTCGATTAATAATATTACAAATACAGGATACTTAAGATGACATCTTTACATTTGTAAAATGTAGTAATTAAATAAATGAAAAAACAATGTATCTGATGAAACGCCAACACAAACAAAAAACTGATCCAATGAAACACTGTCGAGTAGATGGAATTAGGGTCTGCACGAAATGTGGATCGATTAATATCAAAATAGAAGGAGACATAATTACCTGCAATGACTGCAACGCAATTTTATGCTTCGAACATAAAGAATAAACCAAATGAATCAACTTGTATCATTAAATATAATCAAAAGACATAGTTGATTATGCCACAAGAACTTGACGAAGTAGACATTGCAATTTTAAACTCGTTAATCGAAGATGGGAGAAAGTCGTTTCGTCAAATTGGAAGGGAAATTAAAGTAAGCACACCAACAGTACAGGCAAGATACAGAAGACTGGTAAATTTGGGTTTCATAAAGTCCGTTTCACCAATTTTAGATATGAGTAAATTGGATAAAAAATCAAAAAAAGAAATCAAAGAAATCTCTCAAGTCAAAACATCCAAGGTAGAATCTGACAACAGCCTAAGTGTAAAGGTAACATGTGACTTTTGCAATGAACCAATACATGGTAGTCCGAAGGTTATGAAATTTGCAAAGCTTGAAAGATTTTTCTGTTGTACGTCATGTAGATCATTGTACAAAGAAAAATACGGTGGAAGAATACGTTCCTTATCAAAAGAGATTAATGAAATTTAAAACTTGAAGAGTCTAACTAGATTATGTTAATCCGATGTGCTGATTGTGGTTGTCTGCCAAATGAATGTACAAACAGTAAATCATCAAAAGATTGTTCAAATTGTACATGGGATGAATGTTGCTGTTGGATGACAAAAAATCAAAGATAACACCTTTATGCAATTATTTGGTAAAGTAGTTATGCCAAACATTATCAATAATGTTGATTTAGACAAAGTTTCTCAAACTGTAGCAAGTGGAAAAAAGGACAAAAACACGCTAAAAAAACCTGTCAAACTACAAGGCCAATGGAATTTTGATCCAAACAAGGGATACCAATTCAAAACTGAATTGTCATTTGAAAAGGGAAAAGAGACAATTGAGATTGATTCACCATCTTTTCTTGGAGGACAGGGAAGTAGGTTAGGTCCTATGGCTTACTGTATTGCAGGAATTACGTCATGTTTTATTGGAACATTTGTTGGAATTGCAACACAAAAAGGAATCAAGTTAACAAAGCTTACTGTTAATACAGAATGCAAAATTAATTTCGCAAAAACATTCGATGTGGCAGATGAGCC
>JAUYOQ010000165.1 GCA_030697975.1 Nitrosopumilaceae archaeon
AAAAGACATGAACTTGGAAACAATAATTGTTACAAGTTCAAAAATTGGGACTGTGAATCACACATTAATGACATGCAAGATGTGTGAAAAATACAACGTGACAGTTCGTGGATTGATCATAAATGATTATGAGCCAGGTTACAACACATCTGACTTGAAACAAGATTTTGAAGATTTAACCGGAGTTTCAGTACTTGGAATAATCCCACGCATAGATCCTTTTAGTATAGAAACATTTTCGCAAATTTTAAATAAAAAAATAGATCTAAAATCTCTGATAACTCTCTGAATTACAGTCTATTCGTTAAATGCGTATTTTCGCTCGCCTGAACTTTCAGGTGCAGTTTCCACGCTTACTAAAACAAATTCTTTCTCTGGTTCAAGAATGCTTTCACCGACTCCCCTTCTATTTTCATGAATCTCTTCGTATTCTTCAAGACTGAGTTTCGTTCTTTTTCCTAGCTCAGCTTCAAGATTCATGTCTTTTACCACTTGCTTGTAACTTGGTTGAATCAAACCACTAAACACCATTGCACTACTGCCGCTTCCATAAGATCCAAATCCGATGCGTTTTCCTTCTAGCTCAACACCTTTTTGGAATTCAAATTCCAAGCTGCTTCTAAAACCTAGATACAAGGACGCAGTATACAGATTTCCTATCATCTTTGAGGCAATCAACGAGCTTGCAAGCTTTGCCTCATAAACGTCTTGAAACTCTTTTGTTTTTGTAAACAGTTTTGTAAATTCATGATCTTTTGTCATATAGTCTGCATCTGCAAGAATGGACTCTATTGTTCCGCGCGGATCCTTTGGTCGTGGTTCTTCAATTCCAATTTTTTCAATTAATTTTTTCCAGCGTGGAGTTCCCCTCCATTCATGGCGAATCAAGTATGCAAGTGCTTTTTTACCCATGTTGCTGTATGGCAGGTGCATGTTAAGATAGTCAATGTGATCTAAGACTGTTTCTCCTTCCTTTAACTTGATCAAACCTGTAGCCAATGCCTTTCTTTTGTATGCCTCTAAGGCATTTCTTACCTGAATTAGGTAAAGCAAGTTTGAATATTGGCCATGAACAATCGGAGTTTCTTTTCCAAACGGTCTGTAAAAGTCATATTCATTTTTTATTGATGTCGAAGTAACTTTAGGATCAAATGCCAATAAGCGTGGCTTGTCATTAAGTAGCATTGCAACTGCACCAGCCCCCTGAGTCATCTCACCGCTAGAACCTAAATCATATTTTGCAATGTCTGATACTACAACTAGTGCACTTTTGTTTTCTGCTTCTCCTGCTCTTATCCAGTTA
>JAUYOQ010000176.1 GCA_030697975.1 Nitrosopumilaceae archaeon
ACCAAAGGTAACGCTTCCTGAAGATGACAAGGAAGAAGAAGATGAAGATGATCTTGACAAGATAAAGGGCGAGATAATGAAGACACTCTCAAAGCTTGAGCAAGCTGAGGTAGAATAGTTGTCATTTGATGATGCCATTGCGGCATTATCAATAGATGCATTAAAGTTTGTAAAAGATGGTCAAGTCATTGGTTTAGGTAGTGGCAGAGCTGCAGCTGCGTTTGTAAAATCACTATCAACATTTTTGAAGAAAAAAAAAATCAATGTTAGATGTATTCCAACATCACTACAAATTAAGATTACAGCGGAACAAGGAGGAATAAAGCTAATCGAAGCTGATCAAGTTGACATCGTTGATGTTGTATTTGATGGTGCTGATCAAATTGATGCAGAAAAAAATATGATTAAAGGTGGTGGAGGTGCATTGCTTCGAGAAAACATTCTGATAAGTGCTGCAAAAAAGGTTGTGATCATGGCAGACAAATCAAAATTTGTAAAAAAACTTGACAGAGCAGTTCCTGTTGAAGTTCACCCATTAGCAAGAAATACAATCACAAATTCGATTAAAAAGGCAGGCGGAAACCCATCTATTCGGACAATTGAGCGTGGATATCCATTTGTCACAGAGAATGGAAACATAATTTTGGATTGTGATTTTGGCACTATTTCAAAACCACAGCAACTTGCACAAAAAATAAAACAAATGCCAGGAGTTCTTGAAGTTGGGATATTTTCACGCAAGCCAGACGTAATTTACAGAGCAAACACAGGCGGAAAATTCGAAATTATAACATAATTTTCCTTCCAGATCACTAATAATTTATCAGTAGCAAAGCTGCGCAATCGATTAAAAATAAAAAAATAATCAGTTATTAATGAAAATTAAAACAGACATACGACTTTTTGCTGCTCTTGGAATACTTGCTGTATTAGCAATAGCACCCCTTTCATCTTCTGTTTTTGCTCAAAGCAATTCAGGAGATAATGATGACTCTAACAATGATAATGGTGATAAAAGAAAACTACAAAAAGAGCTCAAAAAGGAAAAACTTCGAGAAATCAAAAATATTGCACTTGAAAGCAGAATAGAAGCAAAATCAAAAATTTTTGACGAAACAAGATCACATGAACCAGACAGAGAACCTGATCTTTCCTTTAGGGGTGAAACAAGCGGTTGGACAATCGTTGGTGATCTTGCTCATAAATCCTCAGTCTCGCTTTCAGGTCATGCCTTCAAAGCAGGTGAAAGAATGTGGAAGATTTCTACAACTGGAGATATTACTATAGGTGATAGAAAAGCAGAACTTGACTTGAAAGGAGTTGCAACAGGACATAAAATAATGTTGCAAGGAAATGGAATACTTCAAAATGGTGAAGAAGTAAGACTCACTCTAGTAGGACATTATGCTCCGACAACTGAAGATGGAGTATTTGCAGTTGCTTTCACAAACGGAATGTTCCATAACACAAACACAGGCGAGCGTCTTACAATGATGCAAGTTGGTTCAGTACATGTAGAGCCCATAGTTTCTACTCCAACACCTGAACCATCAGATGAAGAGTTACAAGAGTAAGAAATTCAGACAAATTTTCTTTTTTCTTTTTTATAATAATCTAAAATCTAGTTAAAAGCTGTTACTGGTCTTTTTATTAATTTTCCAAAACCAGCTTTTCCAACAACTTGCAAGTCTTCAGCAACAATTTCACCGCGAAGGATTGTTTTCACTGGCCAGCCAGTAAGTGTCCATCCTTCATATACAATATAGTCAGAAAATCCTCCAAACAACTCACTTCTCACCCTCATTTTCTTTTTCAAATCTACCATAGTAATATCGGCATCCGAACCATTTTCGATTGTTCCTTTTTTTGGATACATTCCAAAAATTTTTGCTGCGTTTGTGCTAGTAAGCTGAACTAATTTTTGAAGTGTTATTCTTTTCTTGTTAATTCCTTCGCTTAACAATATAGGCAAAAGCGTCCCAATTCCAGGAAATCCAGCAAGAGCATCCCATACATCGCTTCCTTTTAGTTTTAGCTTTAGTTGATTTGCAACATGATCTGTTCCGATCGTGTCAACTTGGTTTGTATCAATTGTATCCCAAACAAACGAAATGTCTTCTGCTGTTCTTATAGGCGGCATTACCTTTGCAAGATATCCTTTCTGATTCTCATATGAAAGTGTGAGATAGTGAGGACATGTCTCAACAAAGATCTTTGTTCCGACATTTTTCTCTTTTTGAATTTGTTTTAGTGCACTCCTTGAACCAATATGTGCAAAATACAATGTGCAACCATATTTTCTTGCAAAGTTAGATACCGTTTGTATTGCCTTTACTTCAGCCTCTTGAGGACGACTCTCAGACCAAGCAGCAAGTCCATCCTTTTTTTTCTCTTTTGCTGTTTTTATCCCACATGAACATGCTTCATAGTCTTCAGCATGAACTAAAACAGGACAGCCAAGTGATGCTGCGGTTCTTACAACATTTTCAACAATCTCTAAATTTACCTCAACTTTTACTTCATGCAAAGACGTAGTATTTGGTACCATATCCATATACACATGGCCAACATCTGCACCAAGATTCATGTATAGTTTAAATGATGTAACTCCGTTTTCTACACAAAACTTCATCTCCTCAATTTGTTGTTTGTTAAAGATTGACGCATGAATAGTATAATCTACAAAATGAGTTCCTGCGCTTGCCTCAAGCTGAGATGCAAGTGATCTTTTATACGAGTCACCAAGCCTAAGCATTCGCATCATAGTTGTTACACCGCCTAGCGCGGCAACACGTGATTCAGTCACAGCTGCCTTGTCTATTGGAGAATAAACGCCATAGTGTACATGTGTATCTATTACTCCTGGAATCGAAACAAGTCCATGTCCGTTAATTTTTTCATCACATGAAGGTTCATCTGTTGTAAGACCTACAATTTTGCCATCATCAATTATGATGTTTTTATCAACCAAGCCTTGGTCTGTCACAACATGAGAATTGGTTATTACCGCATCATAGGTCATCTAGTTTTGTGCAATGATTTCTATCTATTATGCGTTTGAGTAAATGAATAAAAACAGATCCTCTAGTGGTAAGTAGGGGCCGGTGATTTAGTGGTATAATGTCGCGTTCGCAACGCGAATGTCGAGGGTTCGATTCCCTCCCGGTCCATCTAAACCAGAAACTATTATAGATAATTCAAAACATTGTGAAACATGAGGGTTTTCAACGGGAAAAAAGCTGCAGAAGACTATATGTCAACTCACACGCTTGCCTTTTCAACTCCTGAGTTAACATTGATGAGATATTCTTTCTGGCTTGGAGATATTGTTCTTGACCCAAATAACAGAGAACAAAAAGTTCCAAGGATAATGACCTTTGTTGAAGAAAAAGATTTTGAACCTGTTCAAGTAATTGATGATGAAAAATACATTCCAACCGGTGCGGTTAGATCTACTGGAATGTATGGAAATCCAGTTACCGAAACAGGTACTAATGTAAAATATTGCTCAGAATGTGGGGTTAAAAACTCAACAACCGCCAGATTCTGCACAGAATGTGGTATGACTCTAGATTAAATCACAATTAATTTTGAATTTTTGCTCCGCATATTGTACAAAACTTTGCATTTGGCCTAATATCATTTCCACAAGATGTGCATTTTGATCTTTGTGATGATTGAGCTACAAAGTTAGGATCTGGTGATGGCAGCGTACCAATATCACCAAAAGTCTGTTTTGCCGATACAACAGATGGTGGTACGCCCACTGGATTTTCTTTTGTTCCAGCACGAGAAGCTTGCATTTCCATGCCTCCCATCATTCCAGCGGTACCAACTCCTGGCATCAAAGCAGGTGAATGAGTTCGTCCAAGTGCAGATCCTCCTGCTATTTTACCAAGTGCTTTTTTTATTTCAAAAATTACTTTGATTGAAAGAAACTCTAATGCAGAGTAAGCAACTACATAATCACCTAGCTTTTCAAAAAATTCCTTTTCACTTAGTTTACCATTCTTGTAGAGCTTGGTTGTATCAAGAAATGATTCATAGTAGCCTTGAGAATCGTTAAAAAGTGCTTCAAGTTTATCAGCTAAAAGATTTAGTGTATCTATTTCACCAAGCGACATGATATGAGCTTTGGTTTTCAGTTATTAATTACTTTAGATCGAAAATGAAAAAAATCAAAAATCCTAGATTTTGTCTAGTGCCCTTTCAATCATCTTTTTGTATGAATCTTTAGATGCGGCACCGACTTGTTGGGCAATTATTTGTCCTTTGTTGAATATTGCCAATGTTGGAATGCTAAACACATTGTATTTTGATGCTAGCTCATTAGCCTCATCAACATTAACTTTAACAAAGTTTACCTTACCTTCGAACTCATTTGCCAGCTCCTCTACTACTGGGCTAACCATTCTACAAGGTCCACACCACTCAGCCCAAAAATCAACAAAGACTGGATGTGCAGAGCTCATAACAGTGGTTTCCCAGCTTTTTGCGTCAGATATTTTTGTAATTGCCATTATAATCAGTGTGATTTGCTGTAACGTACCTAAATATGTTAGCAAAGAAAATTCACAAACTAAAGCCAAACAGATCATCTAGTACTCGAAATTATTATCAGCAAAAAATTTGTGAATATATATTTAAATTCGAATTTTAATAGATGCAGATATGAGCACAGAATCCCGACTTAAGAAGCTGAGAGGTTCTGGAGGCTACATAATGGCAACTATTACTGAGGAACAACAACGAAAAGGGAATCTTGGCGGTCCAGATCTGTTTTTGGCACCAATTGGACGAATTGATTCATCAAAAATTTCAAAACATTATTGCAATTCATGTGAAAAAGACTACGATGGAGGACCTCAGATAAAATATGAAACCCCAAACGAGGAAGTAGCTGAAAATTTAATTCTAGTTGAAAAAGGAAAATATCTGTGCAATGTTTGCAGTTCTACAATAGCTGAATATCGAGAATTTAGAAAACCTGATCAAGCTAGTGAAGTAGGTAACGCAAAGCCTATCTCAGAGGAACATTTCTCAAAGCCACCGCCTGTTAAAACCGAAACTGTCTCACCTAGTGTCAAAACAGAACCAATTCAACCAACTGTTCAACCTCAAAGCAGAAGTATTCAAGCACAAAGCAGAACAGTACAACCACAGCCAGAGACCCAAGCAGATTCCTCAAAAGGATCCAATTTTAGCACGATCATTGGTATGGATGTATATGATAACGATTTAAAAAAAATTGGAGTCGTAAGAGAAATGGGGGTTGATTCAACACAATCTGTAATTATCGTTGTTACAAAATATAATGGAGCCGAAGAAAGTATAAGCTGGAATCGAATCAAAAAAATTGGAGAAATCATTCTACTAGGCTCAAAAAACGAAAGTTTTGTAGAACGACATTCTTCAGGTAAATCTGATTTGAAGTGTCCAAGTTGTGGTCTTACAAATAAGGAAGGCTCAAAATTTTGCGAAAATTGTGGTACTAGAATTTAGAAAATATCAAGATTTATCTTAGCAAATAATGGGACATGACATAATTTGACTGGTAAAACAATAACAAAAGGAGTAACAAAAGACATTGTAATAGTTGTAATAGGTGTTTTGATAATATGGCTTGGACTAAGGGTTGTCTTTGGGACTGAAAATCCATTTTATGTTGTCTCAAGTGGAAGTATGGTTCCTGAGCTACAAGTTTTTGATGTATTAGTAGTCCAAGGAAATGAACCATTTGAAAATGTACAAAATGGAGATATCATAGTTTTTCATCGGCCCGCAGGACATGACAGGGTAATAGTTCACAGGGTGGTAGAAATTATTGATGATGACCCCAAAACAATACGAACAAAAGGAGATGCAAATCCTTCCTCCATTCCAGGTACTGATTTTCCAATAACAGAAGATGAGTACATTGGAAAAGTAGCTTATGTCATACCACAGATTGGCTATATTACAAGAATTTTGATGCCACCAGTCAACTATATCATAATTGCAGTAATTGTTGGAATTATGATTTTCAAACAAATTTCAAAAAATAAAAAAGCAAAGGAGTCATTCCTTTCAACCAAAGTAGATACTACAAATGAAACATTTCAAAACAGTGCCACAGATGCGGGGTTAACAAATCTTCCAAATGATAATGAATATACTGAGTTTGAAAAAACCCAAAATTCAGATACGGTTAATCAAGATGAAAGATCGGATTCAAAAGAAAAGACTGATGATTAACTTTCTTCGTTATTGGTTTTAAATACTCGCTTAAAGTATTCAGAATTTTCTTGTGGTTCCTCAAAGTCGTCTTTTACATTAGCAAGGTGCTTTGCCAAGTTTTTCTTGTAGCCAAGCTGCATTTGGCGTGCAATTTGGATTCGTTGTGCTTGAGGTGATCCT
>JAUYOQ010000186.1 GCA_030697975.1 Nitrosopumilaceae archaeon
CTAAATGAACTCATCAGACTCTCAGAGCATGATTTAATACGCGGTATGGCACAACTTTAAAAACACGAAAATGAGCCAGCAAAGCCAAACTGAAGATATTAAGAAAAAGATCCTCTCAACAGGAATCAGAGTAGGAACTCAGGTAAAAACAAAGTTCATGCTGCCTTTTATCACAAAGGCAAGTCCTGAAGGGCTTTACATGATTGATCTGGACTTTACGCTAGCAAGAATTCAAACTGCTGCAAAGTTTATCAATCGATTTGATATCGAAAAGGTTTTGGTTTGCTCAGCTAGAGAATATGCCAATACTCCAATTGAAAAGTTCTGCGAGCTGACAGGTGCAAAAATGAGACTAGGCAGATTCATGCCTGGAACTCTTACTAACCCATCTCTTCCTTTCTATACAGAACCACAGCTTGTTGTTATCTCTGACCCACAAGTTGATGCACAGGCAGTAATTGAGGCTACAAATGCAGGCATTCCTGTTGTTGGAATTTCCAATACAGATAATGTAACATCAAAGATAGATCTTGTAATTCCTGCAAACAATAGAGGAAGAAAGTCTCTTGCTACCGTTTATTGGCTCTTGGCACGCGAAATTCTCATTGACAGCAGTAGGCTAAAAACCGATGAGCCGATGAAATACGAAATCGATGATTTTGAAACAAAGATAACGGAAGAGGAAATAGAATAATGCAGATAAGAACTCCGGCAGTTGCCGGCATGTTCTATCCTGGTGAAAAAAATAAACTTGATGCCTCCATTGATGAATGTTTTTTACACAAGTATGGACCAGGCAAAGAACCACCATCTAATACAAAAGAACGAATCTATGGAGTTATTTGCCCACATGCAGGATACATATACTCAGGTCCAGTTGCAGCAAACTCGTACTATTTGATCTCGTCATATTTCCCAGAGCTTGTCATCATTTTAGGCCCAAACCACTGGGGCATTGGTTGCAATGTTGCTGCAATGAAAGAAGGTGTATGGCAAACCCCTTTAGGACAGGTAGAGGTAGACTCTGAAGCTGCAAAGGAGCTTGCAAAAATTTGCGATATTGTTGAGCTAGATTTTTTCTCACATACAAAGGACCATAGCTTGGAGGTCCAGATCCCAATGTTGCAAAAGATTTATCCAAAGTTTAAGATCTTGCCAATAATTCTAGTTGACCAAAGTTATGAGATGACAACACAGCTTGGTCCAGCTATTGCAAAAATTGCAAAAAGCAAAAAAACAATGATTGTAGGATCTTCTGATTTCACACATTACGAACCAAATGATTTTGCACATAAACAAGACGAGGCACTAATTGAGTCGATTCTGAAATTGGATTTAAAAAAATTCTATGATGTTCTTGAACAAAAGAGAGTCAGCGCGTGTGGATATGGTGCCATGGCAACAACTATGGCAGCATGCAAGGAGCTTGGAGCCACAAAAGGAAAGCTGCTAAAATATGCTACAAGTGGTGATGTTACAGGCGAAAAGAGTTCAGTTGTAGGCTATGCCTCCATTTGTTTTCTTTGAAGTCTATATCATCTTCTCCCGCAAAGGCAATTCTATTTGGCGAGCACTTTGTAGTGTATGGTGTCAAGGCAATTCTTGCTGCAATAGACAAAAGGGTTGCTGTCACAACAACAAAGACAGATGACAAGAAAATTACGATAAGATCAACACTAGCTAGCTCAAGCATTCCTGTTTCTACACAGTATAAAAAAACACGAGGGGTTTTTCGTCCCTTTTTTTATATTGCAAAAAAAACCATTCAAAAACATTCTTTCGAAGGCGGCCTTGATATTACAATTGACTCACATGTGCCTTCAGGTGTAGGTTTGGGTTCTTCGTCTGCCTGTTGTGTTGCAGCTTCCTCATCGATTATGGGCTTGTTTGAAAATAATTTTCCAGATGAAGTCTTGAAAATAGCAATTGATGCAGAACGAACTATCTTTAAGGAAACTTCGGGTGCCGATTGTACCGTCTGTACATTTGGCGGATTAATCGAGTATGACAAAAAAAATGGCTACAAAAGGCTTGATGTAAAGCCAAGACTCCATCTTGTTATCGCAAACTCGAAAATTTCCCATTCAACTGATGCAGTTGTTTCCAAAGTAAAAAAGTTCAAAGAAAAAAGTGATGTGTTTTCAAATTTGTGCACACAAGAGTCAGAGCTTGTCGAAAAGGCAATCAAGTCTCTAAAGGAAAATGATCTAGTATCACTTGGCAAGCTCATGTCACAAAATCAAAATTATTTAGAACAGATTGGAGTTTCTAATGAAAAACTTGATTCTATGATAAAGCTTGCAAACAGTACATCTTTTGGCTCAAAGCTTACAGGAGCAGGTGATGGTGGGTGCATCATAGCACTAGCTGATGAGTCAAACCTCAATAAAACAATGGATGCGTTTTCAAACAAAAACTACGAGTGCTTTTCAGTCAAAATTGATACAAATGGATTACAGCACAAGATCGAATCCTAAATCAGATACATTTTAACTGTTCAATTATTTGAAAACAGACATGATTCTAATCAAGCTTGGAGGCTCGATTATTACAAATAAAGAAAAATCCCTTACTGCAAGAAAATCAACAATAGACAAAATTGCAAAAAGCCTCAGAAAACTAAATGAACCTTTTGTAGTTGTGCATGGTGGAGGTTCCTTTGGACACTATTGGTCTGTAAAGTACAATATGCATACAAGACCTGCAAGGTATAGTCAGCATGGTGTAGCAGTAGTCAAAAATTCAATGGTTTCATTAAACAAGATAATTCTTGACTCTTTTTTAAAAAACAGACTAAACCCGTACTGCCTTCCACCAACTGATTTTATGGCAGGCAACAGACCTGTCATCAAAAAAGTAAAAGAGATTGAAAAGATTGCAAAATCGAATCTTGTTCCAGTTATTTTTGGCGATGCGTTGTGGTATGGCAAAAAAAAGTCATACATCCTATCAGGTGATAAAATCATGACAATTCTTGCAAAGACGCTTAGACCAAGGCTATCAATTTTTGTTTTAAATGTAGATGGAGTATTTTCTGATTTTAAAACAAGGAATCTAATCTATGAGATGAAAGGCCAAAAGCCTCAGGTTTCAAAAATAGCTATGGATGTTACAGGTGGAATGAGACGCAAGATTGAGGAGGCAACAAGGATCTCAAGGCTTGGCCTTGATGTCTTTTTTGTAAACGGAAACAAGCCACAAAGGATAATTGATGCCATAAAAAGAAAAAAATTTGAAGGAACGTTGTTTCGAGGAATATAACATGGAAGAATATGTCATACTAGTTGATAAAAACGACAATCCGATAGGCAGAGAAGAAAAGGTGAAATGTCATCGGCCAAACGGCAGACTTCACCGAGCTTTTACAGTGTTGCTCTTTGACAAAAAGGGAAGACTTCTTTTAACAAAGCGAAGCAATGCCAAGATGCTTTGGCCAGATGACTGGGATGGAACGGTTGCAAGCCACCCAAGAGAATCAGAGTCCTATGTATCATCAGCAGAGCGTAGATTGCCTGAGGAGATTGGAGTATCAAGTAAGCTTGACTATCTATTCAAGTTTGAGTATCATGTTACTTACAAAGACATTGGATCTGAAAACGAAATCTGTGGAACCTTGATTGGAATACTAGATGGTTCTTCAACAATCAAGCTAGTCAAAGACGAAATAGGTGAGACTGCGTGGATTACGCCTAAGGAATTAATGAATAATCTCAAAAAAACACCTGAAGTATACTGTCCGTGGATGCTAATTGCACTATATCTACTACCTTTCTCAGAAATACAAATGCTAAACAAATATCAAGCTATTTTGTCAGAGTGGATAAAAAATGACATAAAAAACGCATTAAATCTTTCAATAAAGTTTCATCTGTCTAATAACAACTGGAGGCTTGCTAATTGAACTCTATTGAAAAAAATGCAAAAATTGTAAACCGATATCTTGTTTCAAAACTAAAAGGAAACCCACATGATCTGTACAGTGCTGCATCGCACCTTATTGTAAGTGGCGGAAAACGCCTAAGACCATACATGCTTATGAAAAGCTGTGAGATGCTTGGGGGAAAGACAAAGAATGCCATCAATGCAGCTAGTGCAATTGAGATGGTCCACAACTTTACGCTAGTCCACGATGATATTATGGATAATGATGAAATGCGTCATGGAGTTACTACAGTTCATAAAAAATTTGGAATGCCTATTGCAATTTTAGCTGGTGATGTATTGTTTTCAAAAGCATATCAGGTTGTTTCATCAACAAGTCT
>JAUYOQ010000192.1 GCA_030697975.1 Nitrosopumilaceae archaeon
TGGAGTATTACGTAGCCGATGTTATAATAATTCAAAATAGAAATTCCTACATCTTTTAGATCTTGCTTAACAATATCATCGGTTATAGCTGGATAGAAAAACTGAAGTAGGAAGTAACTTTGCATGAATCGTTGAGATTCAGTAGATGGTCTTGTGGCCCATCCGCCATAAATTGGTTTTTCATGTACTGTCTGGAAATATTGATAGAGTGGGTCTGATTGTAAGTCAAGATATCCCAACCCACCAGTTGGTGCATCCAGTATCGCAAAATTTTTACTGTCATTTTTTATAGTTTCATAAATTGATGGAATAGCATGCGCAGTTGTAGGATATGGAATTGTAGCAAATTCTAATAAAATTACAAATAAAACTATACTGCCAAAGGCAATTATCTTTTTATTTGTTTTAAGATGTTTTTGCATTATGCCAGATATAGCATATGATGAAAGAATTGCTAAAGAAAGAGTCAGAATTACAACAAACCGTGCTGGTACTCGATTAAAATCCCATCCTGGTATCAAGTCGTATAGTACTTTGCCTGGAAGTTCATAGCCAGTTAGCTCATTAAGAAATTTTAATTCTGGTCCAAGTATTAGAATTGTAAAAACTATCAATAAGATTATCCAAAAAACAAAGTGTTTGTCTCTAAACCAAACTAAAGCTATGCCTGAAAGAACAAGCGGCGATATACCAAGAAAAATAACTTGTTCCATTTGAACTTGGATGGATGATGTTCCAAGCATTGCATAAATTGAATCAGCAAATGTATTTCCACTTATTTTATGAATAGAATGTAATGGAGATGGAATCAAAAATGCATTTTCTAGACCTGCGGAATAAATGTTGATTTCAGATATAGGTCTCTTATATGGTTCTGCGTTTAGGGTAGATGATACCGTTAAAAACAATGGACTAGATAAGAGAAAAAATACAGTGCCTGCAATCAAAAAATGAATAACTAGAGTTTTGTTAGAAATGTTTTTTTTACGTATAAAATAAATTATTAAAAAAAGGGTTACAAAAACAACCATAACAAAAGCATATGTTAATTGTGTAAGAACTGTTAAAAACAAAAATATTCCTGCAAGCACAGCATTGATTTTTGAGTTTGTTTCTGTCATTTTAAACAGAAACAGAATGGAAAGTGGTATCCAGGTTATGAATGCAAGATCTATATGCGATACTGCTTGCGTAGTATGATATGTACTAAAGGTGAAGATTGCACCTGCTGCAATGGATGCAAGAAAGTTTTTATTAAAATGATATGAAAGCAGGAATGCTCCGTAACCTCCAAAAACAAAACCTGCAATCCACAACATATTCCAAATTTGTACATAATCAAGAAATTGGAAAACATATGTAACTAACATTGTAAAAAGACTTTCTTTACCTACGTTGACGCCGTATGGATAGAATATGTAATCAGTTTGTAACCAATCTAAGTTGTTTTCAAACGCGTATTTTGTCCACCACCATTTCCATACGTTATTCCATATGTCAGCTCCAAATCCTGCAAACTCGGTTCCAAAATTTGCCATTACCGGGAACGTAAGAATGGTAGTCAGTATGAAAAAGATCAAAATTACGCTAAGATGAACAAAAAGCGTTTTTCCTTCAATTGATTTTAGACTAGCACTTTTCAATGTTGATTTTACAGTCAGAGGTATGTTAATAAACTGAAAATTAGAGTATTTTTTTCAAATTGAAAGTTGAGATTTTTTCTAGTAAGGGTTTATTAGACGGCATAGAGCCCAAGCTTGTAGAATAATGACGAACAAGCAATGAGCTTTTTCTGTCATTGCTTTGAAATGATAAAAAATGACAACGTTTGAACAATTGGGAATTACAAAATCAATCCTTGATGGGTTAAAGGAGATGGGCTTTAACGAAGCGTTTCCAATACAGGTAGCTACTATCCCTGTTTTACTTGCAGGCAGAGATGTTGTTG
>JAUYOQ010000197.1 GCA_030697975.1 Nitrosopumilaceae archaeon
GAACGGCAAAACAAGAAAAACCAGTATTATCTTTTAGAAAAAGCTCGAATAAAACATCCAAAACTTTTCAAAAATCCAAAAAACATCAACAGACCCTCAATTGTAAAGGTGCAAGAAAAAACAAGAAAACTAGAGCGGGCATTTTTTGTTGTATCATCATATTCGGATTACAAGAAAAAATCAGAAGAAAAGATAAAACAAGGAATTATTTCTCGAAAGGATCTAAACAATGCAAGCATCGAAGAACTAGTAATTGGCACTTATCTGAACTTTAACTACTTTTATACGCCAATTTCAGATCAGGTAGACTTTATTGGAATCGAAAGAAGATTGCAAACTAATCTACATGACTATAATGCACTGCCCGCAAGACAGCAGCTTGACATAAACGTTGAACTGCAAAACATCGAGGTAGGCCACACACCTGCAAGCATTAGAGAGTCATTGCTTGAAAAAGTCCTAACAACAGGCGACAAGTTTGTTCAGGCTGTAAAGAAAGCCTATCCGCCTGGAATCATTGGTCCATTTTCGCTTCAAAGCGTCATAACAAAGGACCTAGACTTGGTAGTTTATGATGTATCATTAAGAGTGCCTGGAAATCCAATAGTTGCGACCACCTCTCCTTATACAAAATACCAGTACGGGACAACGTTTGGGGTAGGCAGACGAATTGCTATGGAAATTAGAAAGGCACTTCAGCAAAACAGACTAGGCGAAATCGTAACCTAGGCTTCCATGTGCTCTTTTAGCAGATTTTTTCTAATTAAAATTGGAATATTGTAAAATGCGGCAAGTGCAATTCCGTCTGATGCGCGATAGTTTCTTAGAACAATGTCCTTTTTTCCTGTAAAGTAGAGATTTGCTCGGAGTACCTCACCACTCTCTTAGATTTTTACTTTCACAAGCACAATTTCGTTTTCTTCGCAAATCTGTTCTATCATATTGTAAATAGTTGGAATAGTATTTCGCGGTTCTTGGATAAAGCTTGAGATGTGGCGTGCAACTTCGCCTGAAAAAGCTCGCATGTTAAATTCCTTTCCATTTTCTGCTTTTAGAATAAGCAGACCCTCTACGGCGTATGGGTCTACAAATCCAATGTGGCTTATTTTTGCCACTTCATAATCTACTTCTTGTGCCTGATCTATTTTCATTACTAAAAGATAGCCTTCTAATGTTTATAAAGATATGAAAAGAATTTTTTGTTTTGCAGTATCAAATTGTAAATTATGAAATGACAAAGATTTATGAAAAATTCCAGATGATAAAATGATTTTGACATCTATGATTGGATTTGAGCGTAGGTAAACTCGATAAAATTTAATTTCGCAACATTATCTTCTGAATGAATGGAAAAACAGGCTACAAGACGCAGTCAAAAAGGAAAGCCGCTAATAGTTTTAGGTTTTGTAAGCATAGCAATTTTGTTTT
>JAUYOQ010000209.1 GCA_030697975.1 Nitrosopumilaceae archaeon
CCAGGATCGCCACTTAGGATTTTATAATAAAATAAAATGCCATTTTTTGCTGCACGAACTTGAGCCTTTTCCAAGGTGCGTTTTGCATTATTGAATGCTTTATCCTTGAAAATTCTTGCTTGATAAGCTAAAACTGGTGGGGCCGAGACTACAAAAACGCCTGTAATAGTTGCATGTGATTGTCTTGCAATCCTAATTGCCTCGTCTAGTCCTCGAATTGAATTTGCAGAGCTATCCAATGGTACAAGTATTTTCTTTATTCTGCTTCTTATCACAATCAAAAGATTATGTTTGTTTAATTTAACAATAAAACAAGATTATCATAATTAAGAATCAAAAATATTTTTTGCCATTTCTCAATAATCGTCAAGTAATAATTAGATGAACAGAATCTCAAGATTGGAAATTATCCTTTTGGTTTATTATGGATTTTTCTATCATGAGAAATGATGCCAAAAGGTAAATCTTGCGATTGTGGTTCATGTGTGCATGAATTTGTTGAAGAATGTTACACAAACCAATGTCGATGCTGTCTTAGTGATCATCAGGGACCATTTGGTAAAAACCGCTAGTTTACAATGAAATGTTTTAAATAAATTGTCTAAACTAAAGATTAGCTTCTCCTAAAAGTGTGTGTCAAAAAACATTTTTTGCAACAAACTACGATTTTACTGGATTAATTTGCCAGTTCAAATCCATTTTTATTCAACGATAACGTATTATAACCACTCGTGGATTATCCTGAAATTTTCGATGTCAAGTGTAAACTAGACAGATGTAGTGTCTACCCTAGGATAACTGATACAGAACGAGGCGAAATTGTTTGTGGTGGTTGTGGTCTTGTATTGTTACAAAAACTTGAAGACACATTACATGATAACACATCATTCACACAAGAAGATTATATGACAAAAACACGAACAGGTCCTGCCACATCGCTATCAATGTATGATATGGGCCTTTCAACAAATATTGGCTACAACACTGATTCTACTGGAAACTCGCTGTCAAGTAAGACAAAGGCAACTTTTAACAGATTACGAATGTGGGATCAGAGAAGCAAATCAAAATCATCAACACGAAATCTAACAGTAGCATTTACCACTTTGTCTGGAATGACATCAAAGCTTGGCATTCCAGAGCATGTAAATGAACAAGCAGCATACATTTACCGAAAAATAATTTCTGCAAAACTAACTAGAGGAAGAAGCATAAGGTCACTAATTGCAGCATCACTTTATGCGGCATGTCGAGAAACCAATACTCCAAGAACACTAGATGATATAGCTAATGCAGCAAATGTAGAAAGAAAAAGTCTTTCACGTGATCTTAGAACTATTATCAAAGAACTTGACTTGAATCTAAAACAGTATGATAATACCAGCTTCATTACGCGCCTATCAAATGATCTAGGGATTAAGGAAAAAACAAAAAGAGATGCCTTTGAAATACTACAAAAATCCCAGGAAAAAAGAATATCTGATGGCAAAAATCCAGTAGCACAAGCTACAGCATGTCTTTATCTCTCATGTCTTATCAACAATGAAAATCTCAGCCAACGCAAGTTCTCTGAAATTTCTGGAATTAGCAGCGTCACCATAAGGTGCAGAATAGATGCATTAAGAAAATCATTGAATCTAAAATACTAAATTATGCCTCATATCCATATCTTCTCATTATTTCTAGTACAGTTTCATCTTCAACCTGCTCAAAATCCTTATAGAATTCACCTACCGCATTAAAAAAATCAGGCGCATGAAGCACTACTACCTCATCTGCTATTTTCTTTAGTTTTTGAATGGAATCTTTTGATCCTACTGGTACTGCAATTATGACTTTTTTTGGCTTTTGTTTTTTTACCCAAAGTGCTGCAACTAGTATTGTAGCACCTGTTGCAATGCCATCATCTACAATCACGATTATTTTGTTTTCCAAATCGTACTGTAATGAACCTCGATAGTTAATCAGCCGTCTTTCAATCTCCTTCATTTGGATACTTTTTTCCAAGTCAATGTAGCTCTGAGGAACTTGTAGCATTTTTACAACTTCACTGTTTGGAAAATAGCTGCCATCATGTAATACTGCGCCAATTGCAAGCTCAGAATTGTGAGGCGCACCAATTTTTCGTGAAACTATGATGTCTAATTTACAGTCAAGAACAGTTGCAATGGCATCTGCAACAACAACTCCACCTCTTGGAATGGCAAGGATAAGAGGATCTCGTCCCTTTAGAAATTCCAGTTTTTTTCCTAATTGTTTTCCTGCATCAATTCTATCTGAAAACATTACCCCTCTTTTCTAGTCATGATATTTTGTTATTTGGCCCTTTTTAATAACGAACTTAAATCTCATAGTTGATATTCAACATTGAAATTTAAAAATCACTTTTTATTAAAATTATAATTGATTATGAGGGAGAAAATTGCCAATAGGTGAACGTAATCTACAAGATCTTCTGCCACTTTCATTAGAATCAACACCATGTGTTAGTATTCGCCGAGAAAACAAGGTGTGGGTTGCTGCTAGCATGCTTATTCATTATTTAGAATCCTTTACAGATTCTCTAGTTGTTACAGATGATGAAAGTAAACCCTTAGGAATTGTAGGGGGCAAGGAGGTTTTAGAAAATATTCTAAAAAATCCATCATCTGCATTCTTTGATGACACTGTAGTTGAAGACATAATGGACAAAAATGTAGATATAATTTCCAAAGAGATAACATTAAAGGACTTACTTCAAAGATGGACACAAACAAGACGAGCATTCTCCATTTTGCCTAATAGGTTCAAAGGATACTCGGCAATTTCTGCAAGAAAGCTTCTAGAAATAGGTGCAAATTGTGAAACAGAAATGACTGTTTCTGAATTACCAAAAAAGAAAATTACAACTTTCACATACAACGATACACTAAAAGACATCATAAATTCTATGTTTGAAAACAAAACTAGAAAATTGGTTTTTAAAAATACATCCAGCTTTATTAGTGATCGAATAATTATTGAATACGTTGTTCGGGAACTAAATTACCTCAGACAAATCGATTATTTTTTAGATTTAAAATTTGAAGAACCCTTTAGATTAGCTGAAGCCAAAACAATTACTGAAAATATGAAGATACCGGAAATTTCAAAGATAATGTTTGGAATGTTACATCCTCTTGCAATTTATCATGATCAGGTGATAAGTCCTTGGGATCTTTGTGTAGCATTACTGTATGACAAGATAGAATTTTCTGTTCTTTGCAACAACTTCAAACAAGTAATAAAATAAAAAAGTAAAAGATTATTGCACTTTGATTTGTGTTGGTTCTTCTACTTTAGTTGGGTTCTTTTTTGGCAATTCAATAGTTAGAATGCCGTTAATCATCTTGGCAGTTACCTTGGAGCTGACAGTTTCTTCAGGCAGCGTTAGACTTCGATAGTATCTTACATGAGATCTTTCTTTTCGTATGAAGTCCTTTTCTTTCTCTTCTTTAGATTCTTTGTGCTCTGCAGAAATCTCTATGTCGTTATTTAGGACGTTTATACTTACTTCATCTTTTTCCATTCCTGGTAGATCTGCTGTAAGAACGAATTTGTCGCCTCTGTCAGCTAGATCACAGGTTATGCCCATTGGAAATTTTTGCAGCGTTGTTGGAACGTTTGTGAAAAACTGTTTCATGTAGTCAAGGTAGTCTCCCCATGTTCTTTCCAGCTCTTCTAGTGGATCCATTCTAAACCAAGGATGAAGACTGCGAGAAAATGGAAACAACGAACTTTCTAACCATGGTTCTGTGAATCTTCGAAGAGATGGCAGTTTTGGCTTGTGTGTAATTTTTACCATTAATTGAGATATGAAATCGGGACTTAAATGGTGTTTTAAGATTTTCAAAAGTGATAATTACAAATGAGAATTATTTTACAAGAAGAACTGGTGTCTTTGCTTTCAATAGTAGGTAATTTGATACACTTCCAAGGAACATATCTAGATGAGACACGGTTCCTCTTGAACCAATAACAATTAAATCAAATCTATTATTAACAAAATATGGTTAAAAGACTTTTTAATAGACATTTTTGTATTTTGTCTTTAGTTTTTCATTTATCCCAGTATCACTAAATGCTCTTACCATATCGAATTTTGTAATAACCCCAACAAGCTTTTTTCCTCCATTGACAACTGGAATTCCACTTATTTCGTTTTTTATCATAAGTTGAGCTGCAGTAGCAAGATCATCTTCTGGATCAACTACAAGCAACTCTTTTTTTACCAAATCCCCTACATGTAATTCGGTCTCTTCTTTTGTTGGAAGAAGGTAGTCTCGAGTTCGTGTTTTTCCGTTTGTAAAGTAACTACTGTGTGTTAGGAATGTGTTAGTTGTTATAATCCCTGTTGGATTTCCATTATTGTCGGTAACTACAAGTCTTGAAATGTTGTTTGTATTTATCATGCTTAACGCGTATCTTAAGGTATCAGACTCTCTGCAGGTGATTACTTTCTCACTCATGTACTCTTTAACCTTGCATTTGCCACCATGGATGACAGAAAATGCTTTTGTAATGTCCGTTTTTGTAACAATTCCAATAGCGTCTCCATCAGAATCAACCATTACAATCGAGCCTACCTTGAAAGTATCCATTCTTGTGGTACATTGCTCAAAATGATCATCAAGGCCATCTACAATGGTTATTGGATTTTTTCTCATTACATGACTAATCGGAATTTCATCTAGTGCTCTGGCAGTTTTATCGTTTTCCAAAAATCTACTAATATCTCGCTCAGTTACAATACCAACAGGTCTGTTAT
>JAUYOQ010000216.1 GCA_030697975.1 Nitrosopumilaceae archaeon
GAATTGCTAAAACGAACGAAAAAGGTGAGCGTTCCTATCTAGGTGATGATGAAATCAACCAAGGTAAGCTTGATGCGCAAAAAGATGTTGAAAAATATTGCGATTAACCCAGATTTCCCTATAGGATTTTTCAAGGCATAAAAACAGGGCTAAATGTGACGAGTAGATCGAAGGCTCATTGAAGGTAATCATAGTTTTCCCCAAGGATTTTTGGACATAAAAACCTGCTGACTAATGATTTAATCATGCGTCGTCGTGCTTAAACTTTGAGTGTTTAAGTTTTTCCTGCTGACATTGGGTTTGGGTATTGACAGTGTTGATGAGGTCCAGCAATTTGGAAAACGTATATAACTTCAATGTATCTAATAAGTCATATCAATCTGTACGCCCAATAGTTTACTTGAATCCGAATCATCAGCTAGTTTTAAAGTGATATTTTTAGCAATCAATGATTCATACTCATCCTCGGATAAGTAGTTGTGCATTGAGTCGATATGATCTTCATTTAACGTAAGGATGTATTGCTTATTCTCTTTTGTGCTCAGCTCGTTAGCTAGGCGTAACATTTCAAGTGTTTGTCTAGGATCTACTCCATCATACAGACGACTATCGTGGAGAATAAATTCAATATGATGATTGTAGCCAGCCATAAGAATCAATAAATCGAAACAAAAAATTCGAACATGATTAATACCATCTGAGGCTTGATTTTCAATTTTTACATCAATATTAAAGCGAGTTTGATTGTCTCGGTCATCATTTCTAACAGAAATACCTGCGGGGGAGTTGGGGTAAAATTTCTTTACGTAATTTCTATATATTGAATCGATATTTACTTCAAATTCCTGTTTGGTTTCATCAAGATATTTGTAAGCTAATTCAATCTCATTATTCATTGAAGATTTAATCGCAGCTGTATCTATTTTGTATTGTCTGTTTAAAGCTTGGTAATCCCTAATTTTTTGAGCTTTCTCTTGAAATTCTGCAATCTGATTTGATATTGCCACCAATTCATCAAGAGCTTTGT
The DNA here is from genome assembly GCA_030697975.1 of Nitrosopumilaceae archaeon. GTDB lineage: Archaea > Thermoproteota > Nitrososphaeria > Nitrososphaerales > Nitrosopumilaceae > VHBM01. The sequence continues at coordinate 1,028 of JAUYOQ010000216.1, forward strand.
TTGCGCCTAAGTAAGACATTAAGCTATCAAGCTCGCTATGCATTTCCTTTAAATTGGTTTCTTGGTCATTTAGTTTGGCTAGAAGTTTAATTTTTTCTTGGCTTAACCTTGCCATTCTGTTTTTAATTAGAGAGTTATGGAATTGCTCTACTAACTCAAGTTTTTGGATAGTTCCTTCTTTGAAAGAACCTAGTAACTCTTTATAAGCCTTAATAAGTTTTTCAGCGGGTATGTCAGTACGGATATGCATGCTTTTATCAATCGATGCAATCGAGTTTTTGGTAATTATTGACTGATTTCTTGTGAAGTTAAGCTTTTCTTTTTGTTCGTTTGCTTGCTTTTCGATTTCATGATAATTTTCCGCAACTTTGAAGTTATTGCGGTCATTCTCAAGTTTTTGAATTTTGTCTTCTAGAAATTTTAATTCAATTTCTTCATCTTTATTCTTTAAGAAAAAATCACGTACTAGAGTATCTTCACGGAAATTTTTACTGAAATTCTTAATCCGTGTTAGCTCAGATTTGAGTTTATATTTTTTATAAATTAATTGAAGATCAATGCCTAAGAGAAATGAAGTTTTCAAAAGTGTTATGTAGTCAGTAAAGTCACTAGAAAGTTTTAATGGATCGATATAATCACTAAGATTCCTTCTAATGAATCTATCAATTAGGCTTCTAAATGACAAGCTTTCAAAACTGATGTCCAGATCAAAACAAAGGCTTTGCAGCTCTGCTTTAAAGGACTCAAGGCTTAACTCTCGACCATCCATAAAAATGGTCTTTTGAGACGCGGTGGAGCGTCTGATGATGTGTTCTTTATCTTTTGCTGAAATTGTTAAAGAAAACTCCCAATCAGGTAATAACTCTTCAAAGCTTTTATTGGGATTTGAACCTAAACAAAAATGGATTAACTCTACAATTAATGATTTACCCACTCCATTATAAGTGTGGCTGTTTTTTGAATCAGGATTTCCGATTGTACCTAGAATGATTGTTAGACCTGAAGGATTGAAGTTTACAGTTCTAAATGATTCTTTATTGGCGCTTAGTTGCAGTAGTTTCATTGTGTAACAATCATTTTTTCAATTTTAGATGATGATTCTTTTTGCAATAAACCACTAGTATTCATAGTTAGCAAACCTATTGCAAAGAGAACATCAACAGCCAATACAAGATTCTCAAAATTATGAGTTACAAACAAATGATCTTGTTGCTGAGCTCTTTTTAACTCTTGCCATAGAGAGTCAATGCTTTTTGGGGTAGATAGGGAATCTAATACAAGACTGCCGAGCCCTAATAAAGATTCTGAAAATCCAATGTGTTTATCAGGAAAGACCAATTTCTGGCTCCTCGTATATATCACATGAATCAAAAAACGTTGCCATTAGTACCCCAGCGGCTTCCCTATACCTTTTATTATCTACTGAGTTGATACCAGACGGGATTATGTTTTCTAAAATGCTAATAAAAATTTGGTCGCCGGAATCTAGAGTTGGGGGATTTGCGAATTTTTCACGCGCTTCAACATAAACAGAGTTTAGCTTATCTCTTAAAAAGTCTTTAGTGAAATCACCTTCAAATTCAAAGTAACTATCCAAGACACCACACTGATACCAAGCATTTTCCAAGAAAGATTTAGTTCCTACTAATCCATTAAATGTAATTTTCTTATCAAACGGAGGCGCAACTAGTTTACCGACTTCAAAAGGTTTAGTAGGTTGTTGGTCTATAAATTTAATAACTTCACCTAAAACTCCGTAATCAATAGTTTCAATATTTTCCGGATCAGGAACGCCGCCAATAATTACAAATATTTGATCATCAGACAGTAAGAAAAATTCATTTTCTAAGTGCTTAGCTAGAAACTTCTCAGATACTTGCAATGTAGGGTAATTTTTTTTTAGTTCATTCAAAGCAAAGTCTGTACTTGGATATGCACCTTTGAACTTGTCATTTAAAACAAAATGAAATTCTCTAATTCCAACGCCTTGAGATTGCCAATAATCATGAAGACCTTTAAAGTCCTCATTAATTTTTCTTATTGCCTTTGTTTCTTTAGTTGAAGAATCTTCTGGGGCGAAGACTTGAAAATATCTGCCTGAGTTTTTTTCAAAGCCATCGTTTTTGCGGTCGCCAAATGCACCTTGTGGTTTTACTGGTTGAAAATCACTTCTTGAATAGCCCATGACTTTTGTAAACAAATTCTCATACTCTTGAGCATTTGCTTCAAGTATCTTGTTTCTAAAAATGATTCTTGCTATTTGCTTTGTTTGCGGAGACATAATTATCGTTAATTAAGGCTGTTTTGCAGTATATTTGAAATGAGACTTGAATGGTGATAATTCCCAAGGTTAAAGTCCACTATACGGCTAATGCTGAAATAGAAAAAGCCCCACATCGCTGCAGGGCTTAAATTCTTGGCTCCTCGACCTGGGCTCGAACCAGGGACACACGGATTAACAGTCCGTTGCTCTACCAACTGAGCTATCGAGGAATTGGTGAAGGCGC
>JAUYOQ010000278.1 GCA_030697975.1 Nitrosopumilaceae archaeon
GATTTTAAAGCAACATCCGCAGATTTTCAACATATAGAATATTCTAGTTGTGGGTCTGTCATGGGAATTGGTTCATGGTCATTCATCAATGGGATTAAAAATACATACCCACAATTTCTTCATTACAAGATTTCTTCAGATGAGGTGGCAAAGTTTAACTTGCCGAGTAAAATCGAAAGTGAATTGTTTAAGTTAAATCCAGATTCTTCTTTGGAATTCAAATTTAGAGATAGAAAAAGATTAGATGAATTTTTAGCATCACAATCTGTCGAAAATAGAGCAAAAATACAAGAGAAGTTCGAAGATTCGTATAGAGAAGAAAACAAAAATTGGCAAGAATTTGTCGATAAGTCAGAACCTATCCAAAAATCCCATAAAACGGTGGAAAATACAGAGATTAAATCTCTTAGTTTGACTTCGGTTGGATTTGTAATTGGTATAATGTATTACGAAAAGATAACTGATGATACCATTTCATTAGATGGTTGGATCAGCTAAAATACCCAGTAGAATGATTGTTATATAAGAAAATTAGATTTCTGTCAAGTTGGAAAAAATTGAGTACACAGGGACAGTTTGGGCAATAAATCACAACAACCCAGAGCCGCTTGTTAATCATTGCATAAAAAAACTTCAAGATTATGGAATAAAAAAAGAAGACATCATGCTTACCGATGCTCCTGAAAATGTAAAGGTGGGGGCAATTGTAGTTGAGATTTGGCCTCATCACTTAGATGTGGTGCGTGTTAGGACCATAAGAAATGAGTCTTTTATCAGTGGCACTGTTATGACAATTGAGCTAAAAACAGACGCCGAAGGAAGTTACATAGATTAGCCGCATTTGCTTAATAGAACCATAAAATTTTAATATCATAGAAAATCACATGCAGAGTAAAAGTTCCTTCTGTTGATGGTAATTGAGATTCATACCTATTTGGATTCAAGAAGAATAATTTTACAAGAGTTTAATTACAGTACAATTTCTCAATTTGTTAAGTAAAATATGTCATTTGGCAGAGGTTCTAGGTTTGGTAGAAGTAGCAGCGGCCCTAGGTTTGGCAGAAATGACAGCGGTTCTAGGTTTAGTAGAGATGATAGACCCAGAGAAATGTACAAAGCAACTTGCGGTGACTGTGGAAACGAATGTGAGATACCATTTGAGCCAAAAGATAACAGACCCGTTTATTGCAGAGAATGTTTTCAAAATCACAAACCACAAGAACGTGGAGGCTCTAGGTTTAACAGAAGTAGCAGTGGTTCTAGGTTTGGCAGAAATGACAGTGGTTCTAGGTTTAATGGTGGTTCTAGGTTTAACAGAGATAACAGACCCAGAGAAATGCACAAAGCAACTTGCGGTGACTGTGGAAACGAATGTGAGGTACCATTCGAGCCAAAAGATAACAGACCCGTTTATTGCAGAGAATGTTTTCAAAATCACCGATAAAACGAAAAGTCTGTCTTAAATTTATTATAGATAAAACAATTCTATAACAACTAGTTATTCGTAATTCGGTATTATGATAACGAATCAAGTATGAATGCTGCGTTATAGAGAAATCTAGAAAATGTCATTATAAAGTGACCTTACAATGATTAGTTGCATTTGCTTAATAGAACCCTAAAATTTTAATATCATAGACTGGTTTTGAAACAAAAATCAAAAAAAGACAAAGGTTTTAGAAAATACGCAATTATAATTGCAGCAGTTTTGATAATCGGCTTGACAGTATTTTATAGTTATTCAGCCGATCAGGCAAAATTGCGAGGTTATGAGTTTGGAAACAATTTACAGATTATTCAAGATGAACTAAAAAAATTACAAATTGATTTTGAGTCAAAAGTAACAATGTGGAAGGAAAATGATCTAAGCAAAGAAGAGTTTTTGGTCTACGCACAGACACACTTTCAACAGATGGAGGAGCTTATCCTACTATACGATAAACTTTCAACTCCTGATTCCTTTGTCAGCTCTGTAAAGTTATTCAAATTATCAACACAGACTCAGCTTGAAAGTGACAAACAGTTAGTAGAATGGATAAAGACAGGCGATGATTCTGCCAAGGTTAGATCAGACAGCCTATTGCAGGAATCTTTTGAATATGAGATGGCGGCCTTGGCTTCTTATAATTTGGCAAAAGGACAAAGTGGCACATAATTCCTTTATTCATGTGTGTAAATTATAATATATTGAAAAAATACCTCCTGCTACTTCCTCTTTTGCTTGTTACTCCTGCAGCATGGGCACAAGTATCTATTCAAAATGATCAAAAATACATAGGCGATGATGATGCCTTGCACATAGTCGGGGAAATATACAATGGGTTTGCCGCACCTCTAAATCAGATAGAAGTTAAAGTTGCACTGTATTCGCCAAACAATCAAAAAGTAGATGAAATTAGCACAACACCGCTTTTGAATACCATAATGCCTGGGATGAGAGCACCTTTTGACCTTGTAATAGTAGGTGAAAATGCAAAAAATGTTGATAGTTACTCGCTTGATGTTGATTACATGATGTCTTATCCAAAAAATCAGGTAATAGAAATTACATCATCAGAGTATAATCGTGATAAATTTGACAATGCAGTGATTTCTGGAAAGGTTGCAAACAGGGGCGACATTACTGCAAATACAGTAGTTGTTGTAGCAACACTTTATGATCTTGACGGAAATGTTGTAGCAGTATCAAAGGCACATGCAGAACCAGATTATTTGCGAACAAATGACGAAATGTTCTTTTTTGTTACCATACCAGACAAGTCGCAAGCAAGCAAAGCCGTAGACTTTGCTCTTGCCGCAGAATCAGAAGAATATACTGCAGTGCCAGAGTTTCCGCTAGGCTCCATCATATTGCTTGCATCATCTGTATCTGCCTATATTTTGTTTACAAAATATTCAAGTAGATTTGTTGGAAACATTATTGCTGCAACAAATCCTGGAGCTCAGTAAACATCATACAAACAGAAAAATCAATCCCTACTTGTAATATTAAAATTAATTTTGTGAAATTTTATGAAGATTAACCATTAATAAGACATGAAGGATGACAAAAGAAAATGACAATCTCAAAAGGCACTAGAGATTTTATTGATAGCTTGATTGATTATTATATGAACGAGGCTGCATCATACAGACAGATTGCCGAAGGATACTTGTCAGATATAGAATCTGCACATGATACTGCTTTTGGAATTATAGTTGGTTGCATCTATACAGGTTTTATTCAATCATATACGAGCAAGAAAAAAACCCCTCCACTTGAAGACATACAAGAGTTTCATAAAATTATAAAAGAAAAAGCTCCATACATTATGAAATCAATACTTGAAAGCAAAACTGAATCAGACACAAAAAAGTAGGTAAAGATAAATTCAAATTATTTGAGTTTGAGTTATGTCAGAAATTGTATCATACGTAGTGCAACAAATTGTTGATAATGGTAACATTGTACAATTATCACTTGCGGAAGATGTACAGCTTGAGCCAGTATCTCAAAAACAGCTAATCATGGATTCTGTTTCAAAAAAGCTTGATCCTGAACTAAAGGAGCAAGTAATGCCACTGCTTGAGGCAATATTACAAGCTCAGCCAACAATCAAACTCAAAAGTTACCAACAGACTACCATAACCATTACTATGCCAAAAAAAAGATACGAAAGAATGGGACGCCCTCAAGTTGGAGAAAAACTTGAGATTAATTTAAAAAAACCTGCTTAGAGACGCTTTTCTATTTCTGAAAGCGATTCTAGTGGAAGAGAGCAGGTGAAATCTTTGCAAACAAATACGGTTGTTTTTTTATCATTGAATAGCTTTCCTGAAAAAAATGGATGTTTTGATAGTGGTTTTATTTGTTCTGCGTTATGTATTGTCACCAAGATGGATTCTGGCAAAAACCTGCCTGAAAGTGAATCATAAATTTCTGAATTTATTGGGTTTAGTATTGTGATTTCTGTTGGTTTTTGCAAATACATGTAAATTGTATTAAGTAAATAACCAAATCCAAATGGATTTTCTGCTGCCACTACTGCCTGAGATTCCATGATTTTAGTTGAGATGTCAAGGAACTCTTTTTCTTGTGTAAGGTGATATAATCGCAGTAATGCGTTTGCCGCAACTGAATTTCCTGATGGCAAGGAAAGATCGTGGTTACTCTTTGGCCTTATGATTAGATTTTCATGATTATCTGCTGTCATAAAAAAGCAATTTTGCTTTGAATCCCAGAAATGCTCAATCAAATGCGTGCTAAGCGTTTTTGCAAGCTCCAGATATTCTGAGTCTGGTTTAATTTCAAAAACATCCAATAGTGAATTTACAAAAAATGCATAATCCTCAAGATAGCCTGGAATTTTTGCCAAACCGTTTTTGTAGGTACGTAAAAGCTGGTCGTTTTTGAGTAATTTTTCTTGGATAAACTTGATGCAATTTTCAGCAGCTGCAAGATATTTTTTCTCATTTGATATTCTGTATCCTTTTGCAAAAGCTGAAATCATCAATGAATCCCATGATGTAAGAATTTTATCATCCAAGCCAGGAGGAATACGTTTTGCACGTGTCTCAAGAAGTTTTTGTGCGCTTTGTTCAAGTATTGTTTTTACTTGTTCTTCTGAGATTCCAAATTTGAATGCTACAGACGATAGACTGATATTGTTACACAAGATATTTGTTCCTTCAAAATTTCCACCATCTGTTACATCATAATAAAGACAAAAAATGTCGGCGTCTTTGCCTAGAATCCCTTCAATCTCATTTTTTTTCCATACATAGTATTTTCCTTCCTCGCCTTCAGAGTCTGCATCTTGTGCAGAAAAAAATCCGCCCTCTTTTGATGTCATCTCTTTTAAAACGTAGTTGAGAGTCTTTTTTACAATGTCAAGATAAAATGGATCTTTTGTTAACTGGTAAGCTTCTACATATACCATTGTGACAAGTGCATTATCGTAAAGCATTTTCTCAAAGTGTGGAACAAGCCATCGTGCATCAGTAGAGTATCTATGAAACCCACCACCTATCTGATCAAATATTCCTCCTCGTCCCATCTTTGTTAGTGTCTTTAACACAAATTCTTTGAATCGTGAAATGCCAGAAATCTTGTAGTATCTTAGCAAAAAGGAAAGATTTGCTGAGTTTGGAAATTTTGGCGCACTCCCAAATCCGCCAAAAACTGGATCACCTATCTGAATCAGGTTCATTGCAGCTTCATCTAAAATGGATTTATCAAGTTTTGTTGGAGTTGTTATTTGCTCAGTTTTTTGTAATGTACTAAGAAAATTTTCTGCGGCTTTTTGAATATCTTGTGGTTTTTCAGTCCATGCCTGTGAGAGTTGCCTTAGTATGCTACCAAATCCTGGCCTTCCATAGGAGTCAAGTGGAGGAAAGTATGTTCCTACATAGAAGGGCTTTTGATCAGGTGTAAGAAAGACGCTTAATGGCCAACCTCCTTGGCCCGTTGCAATTTGGCAAGTCTTTTGGTAGATATCATCAATGTCAGGTCTTTCTTCGCGATCAACTTTGATGTTGATAAAATTCTCATTCATTATTTTTGCAATCTCTTCATTTTCAAACGATTCATGTGCCATAACATGGCACCAATGACATGAGCTGTAACCTACGCTAAGAAAAATGGGTTTGTTTTCCTCTCTTGCTTTTTTTAATGCGTTTTCATTCCATGAAGACCATTTGACTGGATTGTTGGCATGTTGTAGTAGATATGGACTTGTTTCATGAATTAGACTGTTTTCTGCCACGAGAATTCTTTGTATTAATTTGTATTTGTATGTACTTGGTATTTTTGGTATTTGTAAAGTGAAAAAAGGAATTGTGCTTAGAGTTCCATAACTGATTTGACACGCATGTTCCAATGTTTTGAATTAATGTTTGCGTGTTCTTTGCAAATAAACGCAGTATCGTTTGGTTCAGAACCACATTCGTATTCAAGCACATAGTCGGCTTTGTTCATGCATTCTGGTATTTCGCATGCTGGATTCATGCTCATTATTGGTCAAGTGTATGTTGGCATTTAGCTGATTTACAATACAGCTCATCAACATGTTTTGAACCGTTTGGTGGATTTGTTTTTACCCGATCTATGCCAGAAACAAAATCAGGCAATGTAAAAATATTATTCCATATGATACTTTTGATATGGGCGAAAAGATGCGTGCAATGGTTTTAACAAAATTAGCCCCAATTGAGACAAAGCCTCTAAAACTACAAATGATTGACAAACACAAAATAACAGACCAAAATGAGATACTAATCAAAATTGAGGCATGTGGTGTATGCCATTCACAGCTACATGGTATTGAAGGAGACTGGCAAAAGTATGGTTTTCCACCAACTCTTCCAACAGTTCCAGGACATGAAATTGTTGGAAAAGTAGTTGAGACTGGAAGCAAGGTAAAAAAGTTCAAGATTGGTGACAGGGCTGGAGTTTCTCCGCTTATGGGGTCTTGCAGAAAATGTGAATATTGCAAGGCAGGAAAAGAAAACCTATGTGATTCAATGGATGTGCTTGGCGAATCTCTGCGAGGCGGATATGCAGAGTATGTCAATGTTCATGAAGACTTTGCGACAAAGATTCCTGATTCCATGAAGCCAGAATATGCTGCTCCCTTGTTCTGTGCGGGAATAACAGCATACAAGGCTGTAGTTGCAAGCGAGCCAAAAGAGGGGAAAAAAATTGCAATATTTGGGATTGGCGGAGTTGGTCACATGGCAATCCAGTTTGCCAAGATAAAGGGGTGCAAGGTAATTGCAATTTCAAGAAACAAAAAACATCTTGATGTTGCAAAACGTTTGGGTGCAGACCAAGTAGTTACATACAAAGAAAACCAAAAAGAGTTTTTAAAAGAATTATCAGAAAAAGTAGGCCCCATTGATGCAGCAATTGTCTTTGCTCCTGTTGAGGCCGTAGCAGATTCTGCAATCAAGTCTGTAAAAAAAGGTGGGCTTGTTGTTATGGCAACTTTATATCAGGATATTCGTAGATTTGATGTCACACAAGAAAAGACAATCAGGGGAACAATTATTGGATCAAGAAACGATATGGAAGAAGTTGTAAGATTGGCTGCAAAACATAAACTTGAGGTAGTTTATCAAACCTTCCCATTGGAGCAGGCAAACGAAGTTTTAGCAAAATTAAAAAAATCAGAAATAGAAGCACGGGCTGTTCTTATTCCATAATTAATTTTTTAAAAATTGCATTTATCTTAAATAAAACTCGTGTTTTCATCAAGATGTGAATTGTAGACGATGCCATCACACATATGAGGCTCATCAATCATCTCAAGAAAGCACATCCATTTTAAAACTTGGAAAATGCCAAATACCATACTGTACCTGCAATGAATATCTTGATGCAATGAGCCAAATCGATGAGGAATTACTGTAAAATCAATAGTTCATATAGAAAATCAAAAGAAAAAATTCTATGAAAAAGCATCTGCCTTCTGATGAGATGAAAAAGGATCTTGATATTCTTTTGTCAAAGATTAATGCTTTGGAAGTTTCAGCGCCAGATGATTATCAAAAAGGAATCATCAAAGTTCTACGTGCTTTAGTTGAAGGACAAATTCATTCAGTTAATGAGTTTGAGCATTTGAAAAAGGCAATAGATCTTGTCACACTCCAACTTTTTGAAGTAAAAAACAAAACCAATTCATGATTTTACTACAGTATCACTTAACCCACAGCCACTACATTTCATAAGAATACTATTTTCAAGCTCCTTTGCTTTTTGCATTTCAGAGCCACAGCAGGGGCATTTCATGTAGATATTTAACAAAATAGCATTATTTATGATGACTAGCTTTCCATATTGCAGATTGGCATGTATCGTGTCACTGTCTTTTTTACAATTTGTTCTCTTCCTTCTTTTTGTGAGCCCCACATTGGATAAATGGCCAAGTATAGGTTTTCGTAGGATCCTCCATGAGAAACCCAACACTTGAATTTTTCATTTTTTGTGAAAAAATCCGCTTCGTTAGTTTTGTCTGACTCACTAACATACAGAATGTTAAAAGCATCTTTTATGCGTGAAAATAAGACATAAACAACCTCCTCCATCGGTGGTCCCCATTCTGAAAGCTTTATTGGCCCAAGAAACTCGTAATGAAGAATTTGTATAGTCAAACATTTTAAGATTAATGTTACTAACTTTTCTGTTTTCCGTTTGCAATAACTAATAAAAGAATAAATTCCTCCAATAAGGCTGTTCAGCAAATGAAAGATCCTCACAACTACAGAAAGGTTGGTTATTCCATGATTGTAGTTGCTGCCTCATTGGCCATAATAGGATTGATCGGATTAGCAATTGGTCATGATGTATTATTTGGAGATAGAATTCAACGAATGAAAACAGAGCAGTTCAATGAATGCAAAGCAAATGGAATGGTTGGCGAAGATTGTGAAAAGTATGTAAAGATGCTAGAAGAGATGGAAAGAAGCTCCATACCATAAAATAATTGATTTTAAAAAAAACCGTTTTTGTAGTCTTCCCACATGTTAAGATTTGAAGTGAGTCTGTTCATCTGAAATAGTGAACCACCTATTATTCCAGATTGATAAAATGTATACAAGTAAATTTCTGAATTTGTTGGATCACTGTGTGAAAGGCTCAAGGCAATCATCGTAAAAAATACAAAAGTTCCAACAAAGGTGAAGAGACTGTTTATTTTTCCGCCCAAACCGACAATTCGTTTTGTTGCAGATCCCATCAATGTAATGCTTGATACAATTAAGAATGTGGTACCACCATTTGATGTGACAAGATCATTAAACCATGGAATTAGCCCATCGTTTAAAAGTGAAGCATCAGGCATCATGCCACCCCCACTTAATGCAAAATTTACAGAGCTAAATAGACCCCCAATGACAAAAAAGAACAACAGTATTTTCACAAATCCTCGCTTAAACGGACTACGAATTTCAGCTGGATTTACAACCTTTTGCGTGATTTTCATTCCATAAATGAATCCTATTGCAAAAGATGGTGCAAACATGATGTTTATCAAAATTGGAGACTCTCGTCCAATTCTTACAATGTCATGATGAAATACAAAAAATAATAGTAAAGCAGAAGCAACGGCTACACTAAAAATTATGAGGTTTGCATTTCGGTATATATGCGACTCTTCTGTAAGGTTATCGTTCCAGTTGTACACGTAGCTTTCTGGTTGAAAATGAATTAAAGAAAAGGTCAAAAAATCATTTGTTTAATTAATCAATTCTATTTACCTTTAAGCCATAAGGTACGTATCTATGATAATAAAGCTGCCAATCTCAATAATTGTAATTGGTGTCATAGTCATATCATTTGGAATAATATTTCATCTTCAGGGTCAAGGAGTAGTTGGCCCTCAAGAGTCATTTATGTATGAAAATCCAAACTGGATAACTTATGGTCAACAGATTGCAGTTATTGGAATGCTGATTATTGGTGGAGGAATAGGGGTAAAAATTTACTTTACAAAAAAACGTTAGCTTATAACTCTTAGCGTGACAGTTGAGCGGATTTTTTCTAGTTTTCTAATCTTTGCTGCGATTAGTTCATTCATCTTGCTCTCATTTTCTGTTTCTGTTTCAACAACTAGATCATAATCTCCATATGTTATAGTAACATCTTTGACTCCATCTATTTTTTTTAATTGTAAAAGAAGATCATGTTCTGTTCCTATTTCGCAACTCATCAAAACATAGGCTTTCTCCATCGGTATTAATTTAGTGCATTTAACCTATTAGTATATCTACATTGTATGGCAAACACGCCAAGGGTTTTTTTCTAGATATTTTTGATGATATTCTTCTGCCTTGTAAAACGTTGAAGCTGGTTTTATCTCAGTTACAATCTCTTTGCCAAATCTTTTCATTGCTTCATCTTGCAGTTTTTCTTTCATCTTTTGCGCAACAGATTCTTGTTCTTGTGTATGATAAAACACAGCCGACCTATATTGTTCGCCAACGTCAGGACCTTGTCTATTAAGAGTTGTTGGATCGTGATTACTCCAAAAAATCATCAATAGATCTTCATAAGATGTGATTGATGGATCATATTCTACCTGAATGGCCTCTGCATGACCTGTTGTGCCTGAGCAAACATCCTCGTAGGTTGGATTTTCAAACGCTCCACCAGTGTATCCTACCATTGTAGAGCTAACGCCTTTTACTTTTCTGAATAATTCTTCGACTCCCCAAAAACATCCTGCTGCAAAAGTCGCCTTCATGATCATAGTTTACCTAGTTCTTTTAATAAACTCTAAGACTAGAATCCTGCCAAAATTGGATCTGTTGGTTTCATAATTTCTCGCAATAGTATGGTGGCAAATGACCCTCGTGAAAGTGTAAAGGATACGGTATTGTCATTTATGGTATAATCATCAATTTTTACAGATACGTGTCTAAAACCACCTTCGTTGCTTGTCTCTTGCATTTCTTTTATGAAAAAATCCTTTGGTGAAATCTCCTCTTCTTTTAAAATTTTTGATATTTGGTAATCAAATCTTGTCTTCTTAAAATATGAATAGCCAACAAATGGGACCGCTAGTAACTGACTAGGATCGTTAACAAATCTTCCAATCAGGCCATTTTTGTCATAACATACATCGTTTTCTTTTGGCATAAACAAATCTTCGCCGTCTAAAAATGCCATGCTCAGAGTTTTATTAAAAATAAAAGACTGATAGGCTTGAATGTAAAGCCTTCTAATTGAAATTGGCAATGCATGAATCGCAGTTAATGGATTTCCATGTTTTAGAAGCTCGCTAACAACAATTCGTTCAAGATCCATTTGTGGTGGAATTTTTTCAGCAAGTTGTTGTAAGGCAGATTTGTCTGCTAGTTGTTGCCTCAGTTCATTGTTTTCTTGAGAATCATACTCGGATGTAAAATTCAAGAGCAAATTTACTGCTTCATCAAAATTTCTCTGCACTATAGATTTGCCAATTTTGTGAGTAACTGGCCTTTTTGTGCCAAATCTCTGATATCCGTAAAAGTTTAGAATTTTATCAAATTCGGAAAATTCTGTAATGTTTGACTTTGCATCAGTTATTTTAATTGTAAAATGGTTTCCAATCATATCTTTTTTTGATAATGGTTTTTGGACAAATCCAATTCTTTTCAATGAATACTTTTTGTCTGTTATACTGTCAACTGATTGTGATTTGTTCATGGAACAAGCGTATTGTTCTGTTGTTGCTGCAGCATCTTTTAGGCCAAGTGCTTTTAATCTTAAACCATGCTTTTTGAAAACATCATTTAATGCATGATGTGTGTCAATTCCGTGTTTTTTTAGTTTGTAAACTGTATAGCCAGGTTTTTCAGTAATTGATGATTCTGCTTTTTTTGATAAAACCTCTAATACTATAAAATCTTCATTTTGAGTCCTGATTTTTCCTCCACAGCCAGAAAACTTTGTACTGTATACTAGAATTCCAATTTCTTTATCGATTTTAGGTATCACTTTTCTATGATTATGGTGACAAACTGAGAAACTGACACCTCATCATTTTGTGCACCTAAAAGAACCTTGTATGTACCAGACAATGCGTTGTTGTTTGCTTCAACTGTTACTGAAATTGACGCTGGTTCATTTCCAGATATTTCTTGCTCATCCTTATCAAAATCAACTACGATATCTGAGAATTGTGCGGTGTTAGATGAAGTAAATGATATTTTTCCAGCTGATGATGGAATAACTTTCATTGAAAGTTCTGCTTTCTCTCCTTTTTTCAAAGTAATTTCAGTTTGATCTAGTTCAATTTGAAATGGAAGAGGAATTGAGGTATCAAGAACAGCAATATTGTTTTCAACCCACTCTGTAAACCATATTTTGTCATTTTGAATTGTAAAATCAAATACTTGGGCAAGGCCACAATCGTCTAGAGGATCACAGTCTGCCCAGATTGGATTTTTAGATGGAACGTTATACTCAACAAGTGATTCTGTGGATGGATCAAATATTCCAATACGGTTTGCCGACTGTTCATTGAAAACTAGTCTGCCTTTTTGATCAAAGTCAGCCCAATATGGGCCAGAGACAGGTGTTTTGATAAGACCTGTTGAATTTCCATATGATGAAATATCAGGTTTTGATGTAATGTATTTTGTAAACTTTTCAGAGGAAGGATCAAAACTATAAAAAAAACTGCTCGATGTGTCTGCTATCCATACTAGTCCATCATTTCCTACAGAAATTCCATTTGGTGCATTCATAGATGGTAGCTGGAAAACTTTGATAAAATCAAAGAGTGGAACGCCTGCGTCTTTAGCTAAAGCACTTGCCTCAAAGTAGCTTTTTTGGTCAAACTTGACAAGAGCCCCTCCCTGCCTAAACTGCCAGTTTGTATACCAAATGTTGCCATCAGGATCCACTGCAAACGTTCCTGTAAATGAATTCTCAAGAGGCGAGGTTACAATGTGATAAGCTGTTTCCCCATCTGATTGAGTGACAGGATCTAAAAATGTAATTTTGTTACCTGTAAAATCGTTGATTATGATTTGTGAACCTGCTATCTCAAGACGTTGTGGAAGTGAATCGCCTGTTGATGGATAGCCGTATCTATCATATTTTCCATCCATAATTGAAAACTTCCAAACAGAGTCATGTGCCTCATCTGTAAACCATAATGAACCATCTGGAGAGTACGCAATTCCCCACATCATGGAGCGTGCCATTTGTGGCCATTCAGGGTTTTCGTATTCTGTAAATGATTCTGTGTTTGGATCAAACTTTGCAATTTTTCCTGTATTCACCTGTGCAAACCACACATTGCCATCAGGATCAGTTGTTATGGCAAGGGGTTGAGTACATTTTGTTTGGATTTCGTATTCTCTAATGTAGGTATTTGATTTTGCGTTTTCACTACCACAAAACTGTGCACGTTGATCATCAGGAAAATTGTCAGCTGGAGTACCTGTAACTGTAACTTCTTCGCTTTCAGGAGGAGGATTAAGACGTGGAAGTCCAACTGATGCAACAGATGTCAGAAGTATAACAGCAAAAAACGCAGCTAGAATTAGTCCTTTTGTTTTTTTCTTCACTGATGCAAAATTATGATGCCGCGTTATATCTTATTCCAATTCAGAAAACAGGGTAACCAAATAGCTACAGCAATTTGTGTTTTCCAGTTATCTTATCTATTAGAGATTCTGGAGCAGGCCCCAATGAAATGCAGGTAGTAGTTCCAGGTTCTATTTGGGTGTGTCCTGCATCTGAAACTTCAGACCAAGGAACATTTAATGAAATTGCAAGTTTTTTTATTTCTTCGATTTCTTTAAGACTGTCTACTTTAACAACTACCTTTTCTTGACCATCCCACCATTCCTTAAACCAGGCAGGATTTGATTTTCTTACATTTTCAGCACCAAGTAAGGATGCATGTGCTACCTGAGCTGCAATCTTGCCTTTTCCCATCTGAAGATCAGTTCTTACTGCAATAACCTGTTTTATACCTGCCATGTATATGGTAATAAAAAGACATTATGAAAAACTTTTGAATTAAATAATTGCACCTTGGATATCATTTATGGACTATGATGTGGTAATAGCAGGCGGAAGTATCGCAGGCCTAATTTGCGCAAGAGAGATCGCAGAGAAAGGCTACCGTGTTTTAGTTATAGAAGAAGATTATGAGATAGGAACGCCTGAACATTGTGGAGGACTAGTAAGTGTTACAGGATTACAAGAGTTGGGTGTAATCCCACACAGAAAAACATACGAACATAGAATAGAAACTGCTGAGATTTTTTCTCCAAATGGCAAGAGCTTTGTCATAAATTCAACAAAACAAAATGTCGTAGAAATTAACAGAAGAGAGCTTGACAAGCAAATAGCACACCAAGCACAGCAAAACGGTGCAGAAATCAGAGTAAAGACTAGCTTTCATGAAATCACAGATAAAGGAGTCAAGACATCGGATGGAAAAATAAAATGCAAGATTATAGTTAACGCTAGAGGTGTTGCATCTCTTATAAACAGGGAAAGAGATGGAATTCTTTCTTCTGCACAATATGAAGTGTATGCAGATTGGATAAAGAAAGGAAAAGTCGAAGTCTATTTTGATCAAGAAAAATATCCTGGTTTTTTTGCATGGATAATTCCATCATCAGATGGAATCGGAAAAGTAGGTGTTGCAGGAAGAGCAATAAATGTCTCTTCTACAATTGATGAGTTTCTTTCAAAGAAGGGCAAGTATTCAGTTATTAGAAAAATTTTTGCGCCAATCTGGATAAAAGGCCCAATTGAAGAATTTGTAACAAACAATGTGGTGACAATTGGAGATGCAGCAGGACAATCAAAACCAACAACAGCTGGTGGAATCTATTCTTGTGGTATTGGCGGTATGTTTGCTGGAAGGGCAATTTCAAAATTTTTAGAAACTAAAAATAAGGAATATCTTAAAGAATATCAAAAAAAGTGGAAGAAAAAATTTGGAAAAGAGTTTGACAAACAATTACTTGCAAGAAAGATACTTGAAAGGTTGGATAATGAATCAGTAAATAAATTGTTTAACTCTATAACGCCTGAAATTGTAGATGAGATTTCAGAAGGCGAAGACTTTGATTTCCACACGTCTTCAATAATCAAACTTCTTGGCATCAAACGATCTTTTGGTGTAGCACAAACAATTCTTGGTGGAGAAATTAAAAGATTTTTGACTCAATAAAATGAGACTGTTCTAAGCAAGGTATAAATTCGGTTGTAAGAGAGTCAGCACAATATGTCTTCTACTTTGTCGTTACCTGTTTGTACTTGTTGCCATAGACATATCATGCCAAATGACAAGTGTGTCAAGTTCAACTGCCCAAATTGTGGTAAGGTTTTGATATGGAGATGCCAGAGCTGCAGGGATGCTGCAAGGACTTATACTTGCGAGTCTTGCAAATTCGAAGGGCCATAAAATGGCGAGATTACTAATAATAGCTAAAGTTCTTCCTACCGGAATAGAAATCGATCTAGACGACTTGGCAAAGAAGATCAAGGGCGCACTCAAAGATGGAATAATATTATCAAAATATGAAAAGGAGCCCTTGGCATTTGGATTGTATTTTATCAAAGCAGAGTTTCAATTAGATGATAGAGAGGGACAGATGGACTCCCTTGAAAATGCAGTCAGATCTGTAGAGGGAGTAAGTGAGGTTGAAGTGTTAAACATGAGCAGAATGTCAGTTGATGTAAAATAGGTGTGGTTAGTTGACGCGCAAAGATGATATTTTACAGCTTAAAGTTGGGGAAGCAAAGCTGCGAGATGTAGGTAAAAAGCGTGTAAGAATGGGTCCTGAAGCTATGGATTTTTTGAAGGTAGCCCCAGGAGACGTTGTTGAAATTACAGGCAAAAGAGCAAGTTGTGCAGTAATATGGCCTGCAGATGAGGATGAAAAAATCCCTGAAATCATTAGAATCGATGGCCAGACAAGAAAAAACATTGGCTCTGCGATAAATGATGTTGTAAAGATTAGAAAAGTTTCTGCAAAGACTGCAAAATCTGTAGTGTTGATGCCAGTAAGTGATGTTGTAACAGTGGATAAAGAATTTACAGATTTTGTAAAGAACCGATTGAAAGGTTTACCATTATCACAAGGCGATGAAATTTCAGTCATGATACTTGGAAACTCGATGGATTTTAAAATTAACAAAATTACTCCAAAAACCGTTGCAAAAATTGATCGTTCAACCACACTTTCGATTCTAACAGAGACTTCAACTGACCGCAAGCTACGTGTTACCTACGATGAGGTCGGCGGATTAAAGGAGGAAATCAGGGCAATGAGAGAAATTGTAGATCTTCCTTTGCGACACCCCGAAGTGTTTAGCAGACTCGGAATAGAACCGCACAGTGGCATTTTGCTTTATGGACCACCTGGATGTGGAAAGACTTTGATTGCCAAAGTGCTTGCAAGTGAATCTGAAGCAAACATGTATTCAATAAATGGTCCTGAGATAATGAACAAGTATTACGGTGAAACCGAAGCTAGGTTAAGAGAGATTTTCAAAGAAGCAAAAGACAATTCTCCAAGCATAATATTCATTGATGAGATAGATGCCATTGCGCCAAAACGTGAAGAGGCATATGGTGACGTAGAAAAAAGAGTTGTTGCTCAGCTTTTGGCATTGATGGATGGCCTAACTGATAGAGGCAATGTCATAGTTTTAGGCGCAACAAACAGACCAGACAGTGTAGATCCTGCCCTTAGAAGACCAGGCAGGTTTGATAGGGAAGTAGAGATTTCTGTTCCAAATCAGGAGGGACGATATGAAATTCTACAGATCCATACACGCGGAATGCCTATTGCCCAAGACGTAAATTTGAAAACACTTGCGGATGAATTTTATGGATACACAGGTGCTGATATCAAATCACTGTGCAGAGAATCTGCAATGAAGGCCATAAGGCGATATCTTCCAGAAATTGATTTAGAGACAGAAAAAATTTCAAGTGAAATATTGCAATCAATGGAGGTCACGTTACAGGACTTTTACGATGCAATGCATGAAGTTGTTCCAACTGCGATGCGAGAATTTTATGTTGAAAGACCAAAGGTTTGGTGGCAAGACGTTGGCGGATTAGATGATGTAAAGCAGACATTAAATGATAATTTGATCGTTGCAATGAAAGAGCCAGCCAAGTTTCAAAAAATGGGCATCAAACCACCAAAAGGCGCATTGCTTTATGGGCCACCTGGATGTGGAAAAACACTACTTGCAAGAGCGCTTGCTACAGAAAGCGGAGCTAACATGATACTTGTTCGTGGGCCTGCGATACTATCAAAATGGGTAGGAGAATCTGAAAAGGCGATAAGAGAGATATTCAGGAAAGCAAAAACGTCATCTCCATGTGTTGTTATTTTTGATGAGCTTGATTCGCTGGCAAGATTCAAGTCAGGAGAAGAAAGCGGGGTTGGAGAAACAATACTTAGTCAGCTATTAACAGAGATGGAAGAAGGAGGCTCTACAAGAGTTGTAGTCATTGGAATTACGAACAGGCCTGATCTACTTGACAGTTCTTTGTTAAGATCAGGCAGACTAGATCTTGTTCTTTATGTACAGCAACCTGACGAAAAGGGACGATTAGAAGTCATAAAAATTTTGACACAACCTATGCCACTTTCAAACGATGTCAAGATAAAGGAAATTGCACTTGCAACACAAAACTATACCGGTGCTGATCTTGCAGCACTATGCAGAGAAGCTGCAGTTCATGCTATGCAGAATAATTCAAACAAAATAACAAGTACTGATTTTGCCTCTGCGTTAAAGAGAGTAAAACCATCGATTACAAAAGAGGTGGATCAATGGTACAATACGGTCAAAGAAACAATATCAAATGTAGTTCCAAAGCCAATCGATAGAACATTTTATGGATAAAAATGACTTCGTTACCGCTTATCAATCAGGCATATGAAAAAATAAAGGAAAATGGCTCACTTACAGACGAGGAGCTCTCAAAGAGCTTGGCAAAGTCTGGAATAGTGATTCCTGAAGACAGATTTAACAAAATATTGCTTGATTTGGAGATACTAGGAAAGATTAGAGTTTCGTGGCTTACCAAAGATACACGAAGAATCGAAGCCATAACGGAAGAAGAAGAAATTGATGAAGTTGATTTGCAAAACAAGGAATCAATGGAAAAAGACTATGAAGCAAGTTTTCCTGGAATGGAAAACAATGAGTGACTAGATTCTAAAGTGAAAAGCTGCATCTAAGGCAATACCAACAAAGATTATCGTAAGATAAGGTGCTGTAACCTTGTATGCTTTCCATGCAAATTCTGATGTAGGATTCTTTGTTAGCTTGTAGTGATATACAAGCATCAATCCACCTGATACGGCTGCAATTGCAAGATAAACCAATCCTAGCCCAAATGCGTAAAGTGCTAACGAATATGGTAAAAGTATTGCAGTATTAATCAAAATATAATTTGATGTTTTTTGCATTCCAACAAGCACTGGAAGCATCGGAATTTTTGCCTCTGCATAATCGTCTTTTATTTTCATGGCAAGACACCAAAAATGTGAAGGTGTCCAAACAAATACAAGAAATCCAACTAAGAAGCCTAACAGATCCATTGAACCTGTTGCAGCTGCCCATCCTGCCATGGATGCTGCACTGCCAGCAAATCCTCCAATTACAATATTTGAGGGATTGAGCCGCTTTAACCAAATTGTGTATACTACTACATAGAAAAATATCCCAAGTGCGATAAAGAAGGTAGAAACTAAATTTAATGTGAATGCTGCATAGATGACTGATGCTGCGCTAACAGCCAAACCGTAAATCATTGCATGTTGTGCCTTGAGTCTTCCTGATGGAATTGGTCTAGTACTTGTTCTTTTCATCATTGGATCAATGTCTTTGTCATAATAATGATTCAATGCACTTGATCCGGCAGAAGCTAGTGCACCAGCTACTATGATGTGTAACAGATCCAGATAGTCTAGTTCTGGTCCAATTAACTTACTTGCTGCATACATCGAGGTCACTGCGGTTATCACAAGCAGAACTACTATTCTGGGCTTTGATATCTCAAGTATTTCCTTTAAACCCAATCTCTTTACGCGGTTTTAATGGGGATTTAATTTCTTCGACATAATTGAGAATCTTTCAAAAGAATTAAGTATCACACGAATTCCATCTAGCTCAAATGAGTAATTGGGACCTTATGATGCCTGGAATGGGTCTTATTGCTATAGGAACAACAGGAGTTACAATTGCCTATTCAGGAATTGCTCATACCTTTGTTGATGGATTGCATGCGCTAACCGGACTTACATTGATACTTGGTTTGATTTTCTTTTCTACCGGCTTATTAGAAGGTGGTATTTCAACAAGCAACAGAGCAAAGGCCACTACTCTAGTAGTGTTATCAATTGCCTTGGCTTTTGGAACGTTTGCGTTTACACTTAGTTCTGTTTCATCAGTTCCAGTTTTCGCAGGAGTGCTGTTGATCATTGTGATACCTGCGGTTGTTATTGCTTATGTTGCAATGAAGATTCCAGAATATGCAAAACCAGTTGCAGGTATTTTCATTTTAGCTTCAGGAGCTGGAATTGCAGCGTATGTTGGATTTGGCCTTGTAGGCCCTGATACTTATCTTATTAACGAACAACCAATAGAGGAAATTATGGAAGAGGTAGAAGAAGCTGTACCGAAAGCACCAGTGTTTAAAATTTCTATTTTAGCAGGATCATCAGTGCAAGAAAATCCAGATTATGAACCTGACTTGGCTCATGTTACAAAAGGTCACATCATAGAATGGGCAAATGAAGATAATACGATTCACACTGCAACTAGTGCAGTTGATTTTGGAGAAACATTTGATTCTAGTATGATAAATCCTGGAGAAATCTTCCAGATTGATACTTCAAATCTTGAGCTTGG
>JAUYOQ010000279.1 GCA_030697975.1 Nitrosopumilaceae archaeon
CAGAAACAAGTGATAAAATTGATGCATAAGTAACGTCAACTTCATCATTAAAACCACCTGTTGATTTGAGACCTTCGATTATATCTGGTGTTATTGGCAGTGAGCTTTCAATTCCAAACTCTTTTAGAAAATATTCTGTTACATTTTTTATTGCAAGGTCATAAGATGTTGTAATGTCAATTAAGACTCCATCGCAGTCAAAAATTATTGCACCAATTTTTTTTATTTTATCAAGTATTGTATCTTGAATAAAGATACCGTTTTCAATTTTTTGCAAAGTCATTGTAAGAGATCACGTATTGCAAGTAAGAATTTAGAATTCATTTCCTTCGTTCCAACAGTAACTCTAAGACACCCCTTGTGACTTCCAATTTTTCCAAGTTTTCGAATTGAGATCCCCTGTTCGATGAGTGCGTTGTATATCCTTGTATCTGCACCTTCTACATCAAATAAAACAAAGTTTGCCTTTGAATCAAATACGTGAAACGCACCAGATTTTCGTAGATTTTCTATTATTCGCTTACGTTCTTGCTTTATCAGATTAACCGCTTCATACATCTGTTTTATTTTTTGTAGCGCCATAATTCCTGCTTCTATTGCAAGTGTGTTTATTGGGTACGGATACTGGATTACTCTAGTAAATACGTCAACAAAGTTTTTGTTTGATGCAAAGTACCCAAGGCGAAGACCTGCAAGTCCAAATGCCTTTGAAAATGTTCTAACAACGACAAGATTTTGTTGAGTTTTTATCATATTAATTATTGAATAGTCGCTAAACTCACCATATGCTTCATCGATTATTACAAGACCTTCAAATGATTTGACAAGTTTTTCAAGTTGTTTTTGTGGAAATTGAAATCCTGTTGGGTTGTTTGGCGAATCCAAGTATAGAATGTCAGCTTTTTTTGAATTTGAAAGAAAATCGTCAAGGTCAAGTTCCATGTTTTTTGTAAACGATATTTTTATTGTTGGAATAGAGTACAGTTTGCATCTTTCCTCAAAAAATCCAAAAGTTGGATCAGAAGTCAATATTTTGGTTTTTTTTGTTGCAAAGTTTGCAAGTATCAAGTCAAGAATTTGATCAGAGCCGTTTCCAACCCCAATCATAGCTTGGTTTATTTTGAGATATTTTGACAGTGCTTGTATTAGATTTTCGACTTTGCCAAGGGGATACTCTCTTACATCGGATCTTTTTTTGGCATTATCAATAAGGTCATACTGAAACTGCTTGTTTATTGCAAGATTTTCGTTTGAATCAAGCTTTAAAATTCCAGAGTGTATCTCTGGTTTTTGATATCCACGTAGCTTTGCTAGCTCTTCAACTCTTTTGTGAAACCAATTATTTTTCATTACAGTCTACTCCTTACTGCTTCGTAGTGGTTTGGAAGATTCTCTGCTGATGTTAGTACCCTCATGTATCTTGAAACGTGTTGCAACGAAGTTTTTGATGATTCGATTTGTGTATTTAATTTCATAAAATCAAGTACTGATAGTGAACCTCTTGTCTTTCCAAATCCATTTGTTGGGAGTATGTGATTTGAGCCTAGGAGATAGTCGCTTGCAGATGATGGCGTGTTTGTCCCAATTAATACT
Source organism: Nitrosopumilaceae archaeon (assembly GCA_030697975.1). GTDB lineage: Archaea > Thermoproteota > Nitrososphaeria > Nitrososphaerales > Nitrosopumilaceae > VHBM01. Next base: position 1,594 of record JAUYOQ010000279.1, read on the forward strand.
AAACCTGCAGTCTTTATTTTAGATGCGAATCCATGTGGATTTTTTGTAATAATTTCCAAGTGTTCAGGAGCAAAGTTGTTGACTAGTTTTATTGCATCATCATTATTTTTACAGACAATGACAAATCCATTTGTTTCAAGACTTTGTTTTACAATTTCTTTTCTTTGTATTCTTCTTATATTTTGTTCAATACTATTTCTTACTTTTTTTGCAAATGATTGTGATGTTGTAATCACATAACAGCTAGTATCCGTACTGTGTTCTGCTTGTGAAATAAGATCTTGTGCTACCATCTTAGGATCTGCTGATGCATCTACAAGTATTGCTAGCTCAGTTGGTCCTGCAATCATGTCAATTGATGTTCTTTCACTAACAATTGATTTTGCCATTGTGACAAAGAGACCACCAGGTCCAACTATTTTGTCTATTTTGGAAATTGATTTTGTTCCAAAGGAAAGTGCGGCAATTGCTTGTGCGCCTCCTGTTTTGTAAATTTCATCAGCTCCACACATATCTGCAGCTACAAGTGTTAATGGATCTACTTTTCCATTTTTGTTTGGTGGTGACACTACTACAATTCTTTTAACACCTGCAACCTTCGCAGGCACAATAGACATTACTGCTGTACTTGGATACTTGGCTAGACCTCCTGGCACATAACATCCAATACTAG
>JAUYOQ010000231.1 GCA_030697975.1 Nitrosopumilaceae archaeon
CAAATTAGTAATAATAATTTTTATTAACATGCCGATTTTCTAGCTACAGTACTGTATATTTTGTCACTTTGTTAAGAAGTCATGAATGTTATAAGGGACAGAACCCGGTGATTTCCTACTACTAATCTCGTCTCTTCGTCAACATTTACATTTCCAATATTCTATAAACCATTTCAAGCTCACCCTCCTAATAATTTTACTTAGATACAGCTTAGTAATAAACTCTGTTATTAATAGTAGTAAGACACTGTTAGGGTTAGGGTTACTCAGGCTTGGGTCATAGTATATTGCAATATATTGTATTGCCTTTTTGAAGAAAAGGGCAGTAATAACTCTTTTGGCGCTAGCAATAGTAATAACTCATATATTGCAATATATTACTGGTATTGGGGGCAGTATATTGCCTAATATTGCTTAAAAAAATCTATCTAAAACATCAATTCGAATCACTATTTTCGCCTACAATATCACATGGCTGCAAATCTACAATACTCTGCAAAGCAATTCTGGCAAGTTCAGCTTGTTGCTCTTGAACTTTAGCCTTTTTTCTAATATCTGACTCTGTTTTGAACTGTGACATGGCTTCTTCAACCGTTGTTGCATCATACATGTCACGATTAACCTTCAGCAAAATGAGCATTTCAAATGTGGATGGATCCATATGACGGCGATTAGGTGTCATAATAAGACTTCCTTTACTAAACAACGTTTCACATACAACACTTGTTGGACTCACATGCTTTGTTGAATGGTAAAGTGATTTCTTTGTAATATTATGTATCTCTTCATTGGCAACAGCGTGCAATATTGATCCCAGATCAGTATTTTGGACTACATGCTCATCATCTTGTTCAGTAAGAGTATTAGTATCAGCATTAATAAGAAATACATTAACTGCAGATTTCTCTTCTTTTGTAAGTCTGCTTTCTAAACCCTTTTGAATTTTAACAATACCATTTTCAAAATCTTTTGAGTGAATTATTTCAGCAGTTTTACTTATGTAGACTTTAAGAATAGGCATCTCTTCACAAAGACGGTCTAACCCTATTCGAACGATATGCATATTAATTTTTGTTGCATCTTCGCTCTGAAAATACTTTGACATCTTCTCACATTCCTTCAAGGATTCGCACAATTCAACTATTCTTGTTTTCTCTTCTGGAGTTGGAAACAATGCTCTTGTTGTTTCACTAAACATACATAATTGAAGTATAGGTTCAAGTACTATGTATCTTTGAAGCATTTTGTAGGTCGAACCCCAACGGGTTGCATTGTCCGTTAAAACGCATAATGGAGTCTTTACTCCCAATCGAAATGTATTTTTCAATGTTGACAAATCCGTCATTAAGGTTTTCACCTTTGTAACAAGCATTTTATTATCTGTATGTTCTTCATTTAGTAGAGATTGGACTGCTAGATTTAATCTGTGACAAGCACAACCAACTAATGGAACTTGACGACGAATTTGATGATGTTGCCATAGATATTCGGTAATTAAATTGCATAGCTTTAAATTTACAGGAGCATTGTCTCCACATAAAAATTCAATACTGAGAAATGTTTTGCCATATGAACTTAAAACATCAGATATATAGTCTCCAATGTCTTCGGCTGTAAAACCAAAATCATAATCATTGCCATCATCTTCATCAGGCAATGACTGTACTCCACACGAAAGCAGTCGCTTCATTACAATTTCGTGTCCATGACTCACTTCTACATATGTTGCATAAATTGCAATATAGTGTTCTCTAGAGCAAGTCCATCCATCAAATATCAACCCAAATCGCTCAGGTAGTTGCAATGCAATTTTAGTTTTGACAATCATATTAACCTATTACAGTATGCAACTAGAATATTAAAATAATTAATTCAAAATATGTAATAAATACCTTCTCAAGGTATTTGCTGAGCGTCTTTCTTGTTATCTCCTTCAATGAGGTATATTTTCTCACATACGCATTTTCAACATGCATTGGAGACTCATTATTTTGAACAACCCATTCAATCCAAGAGAAATAGTTTCTTGCATCACTTGAAACTATTGGATGTCTTGGTTTCAAAAACCTATCGTATGGCCCAACAATTACAGAAGAGTTCGAATTATTTTTGGTTAAATTTGCTTCCTTCATAATTTCCAAATAATCTTTGTGAACATCAGTCACATGAGTTTTAAGATTTGACCATCCATTTGACTTTTTGCGTGTATGATTTTCACAATACTTACATTTCCAAATATCATTACCCATATCTGCAAAGAATTGCTGGCATAAGTCAGCATTCGTTTCACTTTTTCTTGTAAAATCGCTTCTTATAGAGGATTTCATTATTACCACAAGCACTTTATGACGGGTGAGAGACGGTGTGAGCCGTTACTACTGATATTACAGCAAAATTATATTGCAAGCAGTATATTGCAATATATTGTATTGCCTTTTCCAAGAAAAGGGCAATAATAACTCATAAAATCCAAGCAATAGTAATAACTCAATACAATAACTCCAATATACTCGAGTATATTGGGGGGGCAATATACTATGACCCAAGCCTGTCTGCCACACTGTTCTTGAAAGCAAGAATCATTACTTTGCTCAGTCCAAGATTGGCAATACTCAACACACTCACACAAACACGAGCGCACAAGTGCGCATGGATGATGGACAGGAAATAGGGAAATTTAGCAAGCACCACCAGACTTCGTCA
>JAUYOQ010000240.1 GCA_030697975.1 Nitrosopumilaceae archaeon
AAAAGTGGTTGCATTTTTTTGTGTAATCCAAACAATCCAACAGGGGCCATAATACTAAAATCTAAAATGCTTGAGATAATCAAAAATGTCAAGAAAAAAAATACACTAGTTTTTGTTGATGAATGCTTTATTGAGCTTGTCCCAAGTTTAAATGAATCAGTTGTAAAGGCACTTAAAAAATTTGATAATCTCTTTGTTCTACGATCTCTTACAAAGTCATTTGGCCTTGCAGGAATAAGAATAGGCTATGGACTTGGAAGCAAGAAAATGATCTCGGTTCTAAATAAAATAAAAATCCCATGGAATGTAAGCGGACTAGCACAAAAGGCCGCAAGTGCAGCTCTGTGTCATAGTTTCTACTTGGATAAAACAAGAAATCTAATCGAAAAAGAATCAAAGTATCTTTCTGGATCTATTGCAAAAATGCCAAACTTTTCCTGTCATAGCTCAGCTACAAACTTTATCTTGATAAAATCAAAAATAAAATCAAAAACACTGCAAAAAAAATTGCTTGCAAAAAAAATTCTTGTTAGGGATTGCAGCAACTTTAGAGGATTGAATGATCAATACATTCGCATTGCAGTAAAGAACCATAAAGAAAATGTAAATCTGATAAAAGCATTGGAGTCAATCAAATGAAGTCACTCATGATTCAGGGAACATCCTCTGGTGCTGGCAAGACGACGCTTGTTACTGCGCTTTGCAGAATTTTTTCAAAAAAAGGATACAGAGTTGCTCCATTCAAATCGCAAAACATGTCAAACTATTCCTACAAGACAAAAGAGTTTGAGATTTCACGTGCCCAGGCAATCCAGGCAGTTGCAGCACGCACAGAAATCACACCAGATATCAACCCGATTCTGCTAAAACCACTTGGAAACTATCGAAGCTCGGTATTTTTGCATGGCAAGTTCTACAAAAACATGCATGCAGCTGAATACTACCAAAAGTTTGCACTCACAAAGGGACTTGCCGCAGCTACTCACTCTCTTAACAAACTTCATAGGTTGAATGACTTTGTAATAATTGAAGGAGCAGGTTCTCCATCTGAAATCAATTTAGAAAGATTTGATATTGCAAACATGAGAATTGCAGAAAGGGCAAACTCACCTGTTCTGCTTGTCACAGATATTGACAGGGGGGGCTCGTTTGCAAGTATAATTGGAACGATGGCACTTCTTGATAAAAAATACCGGCATTTTGTAAAAGGATTTGTGATAAACAAGTTTCGGGGGGATATTGATATTTTAAAACCGGCATTTCAAAAACTAAAAAAAAAGACTGGAAGGCCAGTTCTTGGAACAATTCCTATGGCAAAGTTTGCATTGCCTGAGGAAGATTCACTAGGCGTCAAGGCAAAGCACATGGTCTGGAACAAAAAAAACTTGAAAAAGATCAACTCAGAAATTGAGAAGCTAAGTAAATTAGTAGAAAAAAGTCTAAACATAAAAGAAATAGAGAGAATGATAAGATGATACTAGAATCACTTCTAATAGTTTCTCTTGCACTGTTTTTGGATTTTACGCTAGGTGATCCAAAAAACAAATACCACCCAACTGCATGGATTGGAAAACTTGTTGCAAAACTAGTTCCCTTTACAAAAAACGATTCTCCAAAACTTGAAAAACTAGGGGGCGTATCTCTTGTTTTGATTGTAACATCGATTGTTGCATCATTTCTTGTCCTTTTAGGAATTGGTCTTGAAAGCATGCCTATAACCTACTATGTTGGGTTGTTCATCTCGGCTGTAGTAGGAGGAATCTTGCTTAAAACAACAATTGCGATAAAGGGAATGGAAAGGCATGCAGTTGCCGTGCTAAACTCACTTGAACGTGGAAACTTGGATGACGCAAGAGCAAAACTTGCACTGATCGTAAAGCGCGATACAAAAGACCTTGACAAAAATCACATTCTATCTGGGGTTCTTGAAAGTATAAGTGAAAATACAGTCGATGGGGTTACAGGCTCGCTGTTTTACTTTGCGTTATTTGGTTTGCCTGGTGCATTTGTGTACAGAACGGTAAACACAATTGATGCAATGGTTGGCTACAAGACAAGTCTTTTCAAAAATGTAGGATGGTTTGGGGCAAACTGTGACAAGATTCTCAACTATATCCCTGCCAGACTGACAGGACTTGTGATGATCCTAAGTGCAATGATCCTTGGAGAAAACTGGAAAATGTCATACCAAATCATGAAGCGAGACGGAAAAAACACAGAAAGCCCAAATGCTGGCTATCCGATGGCTGCCTTAGCTGGTGCACTTGGAACAAGGTTTGAGAAAATAGATCATTATTCGCTTGGAGATGGAAGTCTTGAATTTTCAAAATCACATGTAAACTCTGCAATCAAGATGATGAAGCTAACATCTATTTTGTTTTGCGCAATAGTAACAGTTCCAATAATTGTAACGCTATCATATCTTGGGTGGTGGATCCATGCTTAGAGAAATCGGTTCAGTATTTTCGTTTTTGACCATACTGCCATCAAACAATGCAAGCCTTGAGACTATTGCAAGATACATGTACATTTTTCCGATTGTAGGAATTGCAATCGGACTTGCAATTGGCGGAATCGGTTTTGGCCTCTCACTTTTTCTTGAACCGCTAATTGTTGCATTATTAGTAGTAGCTTCTCTTGCACTCATTACTGGAATTCACCACATTGATGGTCTTGCAGACTTTGCAGACGGTCTTATGGTAAAGGGAACAAAGGAAAAGAAACTACAGGCTATGAAAGATGTCTCAACAGGATCTGCGGGAATTGTTGCAGTTGTGCTCTGTCTTGTTGGGGCTATTATTTCACTTTCATTGATTAGAGGATTTGAAATCTTTTATGCTATTTTGCTTAGCGAGATTTTTGCCAAGTTTTCAATGGTTCTTCAGGCAAGCTTGGGCAGATCTGCTGCAGTTGGCTCTAACTCTCCATTTGTACAAATAATGAAGGATAGAAAACGACTGCTTGCAGCTTTTGCAATTACAATTGTTCCGCTAATTGTGCTTGGAGGTACTACAGGGCTTGTCGTGTTTGGAGTAGGAATCACAATCACACTTTTCATTTTGGCTATCTCCACTCGAGGCTTTGGCGGTATTACAGGTGATATTTTGGGCGCAACAAACGAGCTAACAAGACTGTCGTCACTTTTGATCTTTGCATCGCTATGATAGGACTTGTGATGGCAGGCGGCAAAGGAGGTCGCATGAACTTGTCAGAAGAAAAACTTTTGCTAAAATACAAAAAACCTGTTGTCCTTCATGTAGTTGATGCACTAAAAAACTCGGAATGTTTTTCACAAATCGTTGCAGCAACAAGCCAAAATTCGCCAAAGACAAAGAAGCTTTTAGAAGAAAATGGAATCAAGGTTTTTGAGACCCTTGGTAATGGATATGTCAAAGACCTAAACGCCGTACTAAGGTCATTTGACGATTACGTACTTGTCGTATCAGGCGACCTTCCTTTGCTTGATGAACAAATCATAAAACAAATTGCAAGCCAAAAATCAGATAATGTCTGGCTAAGCTTTCTTGTAACAAAAGAGTTTCTTGAATCGTATAACATAAAACCACAATACACAACAAGATTTGAAGAAAAAGAGTGTGCCTTTACAGGAATTTCACTTGTCAATGCAAAGAAAATATCAAGCCTTGATAGCGTCAAGGAAAATTATGTAATTTTAGATGACAAGAGGATCGCATTTAATCTAAACACAAAAGAGGATCTTGCGCTTCTTTCTAGTCTTTAGCTATTCTGCGCTTCCTAAAATTTTGCCAAAAATTTTTGCCTTTGCACCTGTTGGCTTGGCAATAACGTTTCCACATGACTTGCATGTTACTTCGGTTGATGCATGTGAATACACAATATTCTCTTCATTGCATTCCTTACAGCTAACCTTTTGAAAAACACTGTTTGGCAGAGGAATCTCGATGTGTTCCTTTTTCATACTGCCACAAGCTCCACTTTTCTTACCCTGATTCCTTCCCTGCTCCACTTCTTTTTGCACTCACTGCAAGTAAAGATTGGAGTGAACTTTTTTGTTGTCTTTGCAGGCTTTGCCAATTTTGGAAATTTCTGTCCGCCGTAACCCTTCTTGTCCTCTTCGTGTCGTCTTTCTCCTAGTGCAGAGCCTCTTCTTTTTCCTGCCTTGTATGCTGCTACCTTTTGTTTTGTGTGCTTGTTGCACTTGGGACAGTATCGAGTTATTTCCTTTGGCATGTTCATATGCAAAAACCTCTTTGTCGGTAATTTAAACATCGCTTTGAATCTATAATAAATGCAAACTCACATTATTTTTGTTGCATACAAAACTATCATCTGTAATTTCAGATATCAACGCAGTTGCTATGGGCGAGGCAAAGGCAGATCTTTTACTAAAAAACTGCTCACTTGTAAATGTCTACACCCGTGAAATTTTACCAAGTACAGATATTGCGATTTCAAAACAACGAGTTGCATATGTCGGCGATGACGCATCACATACAAAAGGAGAAAAAACTGCAGTAATTGATCTTGAGGGAAAATATGTCACACCTGGCTTTGCAGACCCGCATGTTCACATTGATCAATTTGTTTTGCCTTCAGAGTTTGCAAAAAAGGCACTCCTATGTGGTGTGACCTCGCTGTTTTCAGATCCAATCGACATTGTAAGCGTGTGTGGATATCGCGGCTTTAGGGAATTTCTCAATCTTTGCTCAAACCTTCCTATACGAATTTTTAATGTTGTTCCAGGCGGCCTACCTGTTGATAGTAAGTTTAGCCATAGTAGAACACTTAG
>JAUYOQ010000242.1 GCA_030697975.1 Nitrosopumilaceae archaeon
AGTTGGCAAGCATAAGATTAAAAATTTTGGAGATCCCTTATTGTGTAATGGAGCTACTTTTAACGTTTTAAAAAAATATAAAAGAAAATTTTTATACCCTAGTATGTCAGTAGGCAAAGTTGTGGCAACTGTGAAAGACAGAGAAACAGGTGTCACATATATAAAGTTTTATGATTATGGTGTGCATGGAGAAATATTGCCAAATGAAAGCGAATATCTTTACGCAGATGCAAAATATCTCTTGTCAAATAATCCTAACACTAATGGTATCAGTTGGACAAAAAAATCGACATCGGACAAACCTATGACTCAAAGGAAAAAACGACAATGTTGGGACTATGAAATTGTTACAGAAGAGAGTGGTCTTGACGATGGCTATGATGAAGAGGTTGAAAATAATAGCATTGATGAAGATGACACCAGTGAATTTAGTGATGAAGTTAGTTGTATTTTGGATGATGAAGTACTTAGTGGTGATAAAGTGCAAACTTTTGCAGCAAATGAGATGCCTGGTTATCACTGGGATATCTGTAGTAGTGGTGACGAGTGAGTAGCCTAGCATTTACGTCCATTTCGCACAATTAACATATATTTATGTTGTTGTAGTGGAAGCAAGAAGCGTAAAAGAAGTAGTATATTGTTGACAGACCTTTCTGATTATTTAAGTGAGCAGGAAAGGGAGGAATCCAGGTATGTGAAGAGTGTTATTTAAAATATATTTAAATACACAATAAATATGCAATGAATAGGTTAAAACAAAATACAATATATCAAGCTAATCATAGAATTAAGCGAGGAAGTCGTAGGGCACAAAAAATGGTTTTACGATGCACTTCTACACGAGGCGGTAGATGACGCGTACTTTTTTGAAATAAAATATCCAACTATGAAATACTATTATTATTGTAGTGGTAGTGTTATTATGTAGTGGTAGTATGCATGTGATATAACTAGCACTTTTTAATATTGCTTTTCTATATTTGTATATGTGTAATGATTTGATTATCTCTTTTTAGTTTCTGCATTACGGTATAAGTCTGTAATCGTGGAAATAGGAGCTAAAAAGAATAGTTTTTAATCTTTTATGTATACATATACTATACGTAAACGATACCTAATATTACAACGTACTTACTATGCAACAAATGCATTTTTAAAGCTACATCTTAAAATGTACCGTTTTCAGCCAAATGTACCGCTTTTGCTGGCGCTTTGCTTACTTCAAGATTTGAATTTGTTGTGGTGTTTATGGTTTAGAGAGTGTTCGTTTGGAAATCGACTGTACTATCGTAAGTGTTGAGCTTCTCAATGAACTAGCACATGAGTATCAGTGAGCTGACACATTGTTGAGTAAGCCTCAAAATGCTCGAAAAGGTGGCTGATGCCACCAGATGGTCCACTGAGTAGTTGTGAAGCACAGAACGCACCAGAACATAAAAACACCAAATAAACACTGCTACTACTTAC
>JAUYOQ010000244.1 GCA_030697975.1 Nitrosopumilaceae archaeon
AAACAGAAATTTTTCCCAAACTTAATGACTGTAAAATATCGTAAAGCTCCATGTCTTGCTACTATGGATTTTGGTTAAAAATCTTATAAATTAAAGACCTGATATTGCAGCTTTCACACTATCGATGCCTTTTGAAAACCAATCCTTTTCTTCGATGTTTAGTTCAAGCTCGATTATTTTTTCAACCCCGTTTTTGCCAATTACTGCAGGAACTCCAAATGAAACGTCGCTATGCCCATATTCGCCATCAAGTGGAGTAGCTACAGGAATAACCAACTATTCGTCTCTTAAAATGGCACCAACTATAGTAGCGATTGCATTGCCTGGTGCATGAACGGTTGCATCCTTTAACTCAATTACCTTTGCAGCAACCTCTCTTGTTGATTTGACAATTTCTTCTAGCTTTGATTGTGGTAAAATTGAAGAAAGCGGAATTCCAGAAACTGAAGTAAATCTAGCTAGGGGCAACATGTTTTCGCCATGCTCTCCTATTACCATTGCCTGAACTGAGTCGCGAGAGTGACCAGTTGCTTCGTGTATGAACTGCTTGAATCTTGAAAGGTCAAGCATGTTGCCCATTCCACAAATTCGATTTCGCTTAAATCCTGAGACCTTGTATACTATGTGAGTCATTGGATCCAAAGGATTTGTAACTGGAACAATTATCGAGTCTTTTGCAAATTTTTTTATATTTTCAACTACATCTTTTACAATTCCAGCATTAATTTTTAAAAGATCCATGCGAGTCATGCCTGGTTTTCTGCCAGATCCTGCAACTATTACTACTACGTCTGAGCCTTTCATATCAGAATAATCATTTGATCCACGTATATTGACATCAATTCCATGTTCTGAAAGCATGTGATTTAGATCCATTGCCTCGCCTTGTGGCAAGCCTTTGACTACATCAAGCAATAGAATTTCCTTGTCTAGTCTTTTTAGTGCAGTAAAGAGTGCAGCTGCGCCACCAACTTTACCTGAACCAATTATTGTAATCATATTTTGCCGTCTATTTACTCAATAATTAAATCTA
>JAUYOQ010000252.1 GCA_030697975.1 Nitrosopumilaceae archaeon
CAACACCAATTATAGTTTGAATAAACTGGGTTTCTGCTGCCAAGTCTCTCTTTAGGTCTTGAAATTAGTTATATAAGGTAATTATTAGCTAAAAATAATATCAAAGAGGTCTATTTGATTATGCAATTTTTTTAGAGTTTACAAAAACTCCTATCTTATTTGTGATTTTTCCAATTTCTTGGCTTTGAAGCTTGTGTTTTTTTATAATTGAATTGATTTTATTTTCTTCGTCCTTTGGCGCAATCACACAAAATCCTATTCCCATGTTAAAGGTCTTGTACATTTCATCGCTTTTTACTCCCTTATCTTCGATTAATTGCATTATGGGTGGAACCTGAGGCATGTTGAAAAGATCATACCCTATTTTTTTTAGTCTAAGCAGCTTTGTAAAAGCGCCACCAGTTATGTGAGCAAGACCATGGACCTTGCATTTTTTAATTACTTCTAAAACTGGTTTTACATAAATTTGCGTTGGAGTTAAAAGCACATTTCCTAGTCTGCCAACTCTTCTTATCTTGTCTTTTATTGAATATTTTGAAAACAAAACTTTTCTTGCCAAAGAATAACCATTTGAGTGAAGGCCACTGCTTTTTATGCCAATTATGACATCGCCTCTAGTTATTGAATTTCCTAGTACAAGTTTTCTTTTTGGCAACATGCCAACTACCATTCCAGACAGATCAAAAGTAAAGTCCTTTCCGGCAAACAAGTCTGGCATAATGGCTGTTTCTCCGCCAACAATTGGAACTTGTGCCAGTTTTGCTCCTTTTACAAGTCCTTTTGTAATCTGCGAGAATATTTTTTTGTCATTTTTATTTGCTGCAATATAATCAACAAAGGAAATTGGTGTTGCACCGACACAAATTATGTCATTTACGTTCATAGCAATACAGTCTATTCCAATAGTATCGTATTTTTTCATCATGTTTGCAATCAATACCTTTGTTCCAACGCCATCAGTATGCATTGCTAACGTTACCTTGTCAGAAACGGTAACAATTCCTGCATAATGACCAAAACCGTGTTTTACTTTTACATTTTTTTGTAGATTATGTGTTGATGCGATAATGCGACCAATCTCTTTTTGACTTTTTTTTATATTTTGAACATTTACGCCTGCATTTTTGTATGTTAGTGTCATAAATTTATGCTTGATTGTTTTCAATAAAAGAATTTGGATGATTCAATCTACATATACATGCCAGAAAGCGTTTTTCTGTGTTCGGCATAGCTTTCTGAAAGCTCTTTAAAGTCAGCTCCAATTTTCTCTTTTTCTTTAACAAGAGATGTTGTGTCTATTTTTGTTCCATATGCCCTATTTACTGCATCAACTAGTGTAGCAGCTGCAAGAGGATCTGGCGTTTTTTGATTTGCACGTACTAGTAATGCTACACCTTTAATTTTTCTTAGCAAACATTCGTTAAGCAGTCCACCAGGCATTCCAGTAATAAAACCTCGAGGAATCATATTGATGTCCTTGTCTGCCATTACCCTACAAAGATCTTCTTTTGCTGCACAAAACACTTTGTTGTCATGTTCTTTATCGGTTGCAACACCATCAAGTATTACTATTTCATTTGATCCATTTTTCTCAGCCCAATCAAGAATTGCAGATACAATATTGTACAAACCCTCCATTCTGAGTGTAATCTCGCAAATTATTGCACAAATTGTACCTTTTTTATTGACATAAAATCGAAATGGGTGTCTTAGCCTACCTTGAATAAAAACAGTTGATGGTGGAAGATATTTTGATCTCATATACCCAATCTCCTCCATGCGCAATTTTTCAATGATATAACCAACAGCTAAGGAGCCTGCAAGACCGGCACCAACAAATCCTGCAAAAACTATGGGACTGTTGTATCTTACTTTTTTTATTTGATAAACTTCGGCTTCAGGAAAACTGTTACTTGACACCAATTACGTCAAATTTGTGCAGCCTAATTACTTTTCTGAATAAACAAGTTAAGCATGACTCTTCCTTTATCGGTAATAGAATAGATGACATTTGGTCCAACGGGTTCTTTTTTTACAAAATTATAATCAACACACAGATGCAGATAGTTAAGAAACGATCTTTTCATCCTAATCTTTGACTTTGAATAAAGATCAGAAAATGTCATAGGTGTGCTTTTAAGCTGATATAGCAACTTTAGCAAAGACAAAGTGCTATAGTCACGGGTTCTAGCCTTTATTGCATCTAGTACCTGTTCGCCTCTTTTTATTATAAAATCCTCAAACTGATCGGCAACTTCTATTGGAACGTAGGTAAGTCTTGCCTTCATTATACGGTATGGTACCGTACTTTACTTTATTAATTGATGACTCGAGCTTTGTTA
>JAUYOQ010000259.1 GCA_030697975.1 Nitrosopumilaceae archaeon
GTAACAGACTTTGCACAGAAACTACAGAAAAAGATAACGCTTGCAATTTACAAAGCCGCAGACGCTCAGACCTTTGGGATAGTTGTTGGACTAAAGGAAGGCCAGTTATCAAAAACTACAGCATTAAAATTCAAGCGAGAACTTGAAAAGGAAGGAAAAACGGTTCAACTCTTTGCACTAACTGACATAACTAATGAAAGGCTAAAAAACCTCAAGGGAATTGATGCATTTATTCAAGTTGCATGCCCTAGAATCTCAACGGATAATCAGTTTGATAAACCAGTTTTGTCAACACCGCAGGCAAATGCACTTTTAAAACTATTACGAAATGAAAGTATCGAAGGCTATCTTCAGATACCACATTGGCTATAAACGATTATAATTATCAAACAAAAAAACTAATCATGACCGATATTACTTTTCCAGGTGAAAAAATAGCTATTATAGAAGAATATGAATCTGGAAAAAATACTTTTGATGATGGCCACATGGTAAGATCAGCTGTAGTCGGTACTCCTGACCTTAACAAAAAAGAACGCACCGCACAAGTTCAAAATTTCAAACAACTATCCATTCCACAGGTAAATGACATCATAATAGGAACAGTTGCCGCTGTCATGTCATCAATGATTGCAATTATGATACTGTACGTTAATGGAAAACCAGTCAAGTCTCATGTAGAGTGCATTTGTAATACAAGAAATATCAGAAAAAAATCTGTGGCACTTGTTAATGACATCGTAATAGGAACAGTTGCTGCTGTCATGTCATCAATGATTGCAGTTATGATACTATATGTTAATGGAAAACCAGTCAAGTCTCATGTAGAGTGCATTTGTAATACAAGAAATATCAGGAAAAAATCAGTAGCACTTGTTAATGACATCGTAAAGCTAAAGATAATTGGTCACCTAAATGGAGCTATACATGCAACAATAAGTGAACCTGATCTTTGCGTACTGTTTACAAAATGTAAAAAGTGTGGTGGAAGCGTTATACCAATGCACGATGCCATAAAATGCGTCGAGTGTGCATGGATCGATGAAAGAAAGCTATCAGTAGATTTTGGGAATTACGACTTTATCAAGCTG
>JAUYOQ010000260.1 GCA_030697975.1 Nitrosopumilaceae archaeon
GGAAATTTTTCTCTTACATAATTTATCACGGGTTCAATGTTTTTCGAATAAACATAAAAGTCAAGGTTGCATTATTCCAAGAACATATCAGAATATTTTGACTCGATGATTGTAGGTTCCTTGTAAAACTTGTAGCTACCACCTGCCTTCATGTCCCATGCAACATATCGCGAAGACTTTTCAAGATATGACAGACCGATTCTACGGTCCTCAATTTTTTTTACAGCAATGTTTGATAGTCCTTCTATTGCAATTTGTGCGCCGCCAAGCTCTGCTACAGAGTCGTCCCCATACTCCAAGAGAACTCGGTTGTAGAACTCTTCTCCGCGGTTTTTGTTTGATAAAAACTCGTCAAGAAAAACTCGGCGCATGCTCTTGTCAGTCCTACTGTATCTTGACATCAGGGCGCCACGGTCAACTTGCTTTGATGTAATTATTGCAAATACAGGCCTGTCAGCGTTTGAGAAATGATCCAAAAGAATTTTTTTTTCATCTTCTGAAAACTTGTCAGTCAATACGAGCTGAAAAGTTATCTAATTATTAATAGTCTATCCTTTTTTTATCTGGATAAGATCAGAAGACTTTTTTTGTCCTTTGGTTTGCCATCTTAGCAGAACTTCCTTTAGCGTTTCTGCTTCTGCCTCATCATCTGTATACATTAGCATCGTTATCCATTTGCCTTTTCCAGCTTGTCCGCCAACAGAGTTCATCCAAAAGTTTGTTGGCATGTCTTTGAATGCCTTGTGATCAGGATTTCTGCTCATGTCAACCCAGTGTTTTGAAACAAAGTGAAGTATCTGATCTAATTGATCTTTTGTAATCATTGACAAATTTTTTTACTTGTTTGAATTTTAAAATTGCGCATTTTGACCATATCTTCAGGAATTAGTTAAAATGATCTAACCAAAACCGGAAACCTTGTTAACACTTTGCTGGTTATACAAATCAGTAAATCAGTAGGCAATGAGCAGCGACGAGATCGAAATTGTCGGAAAATCAGTAAAAGACATGTATGGCACATCAATGGGAAAAGTTGTCGGAACAATTACTGCCATTGATGGAAGCATTGATACAGTCGGAATAGATTGTGGCTCAGACGTACTAAAACAAGTCCCATTTGAACAACTTGTGGTCAAAGAAGATGTTGTAATTTTTATTCCAAAGTGGCGACTTGATTCACACAGACTTTTGCGGGCAAAAGAGCTGGCATTGCGAAGACTCAAGGCGCTGATGAATCTCTCAGCAGAAAACGAGGAAATGAAAGAAGATGCCGGACTGATTCATGAAAAATACAAGACACAGCTACAATCGCTTAATGAAACTGAGGCAAAAATAAAAAACACGCTAGACAAAAGAAAAGCCGAGCTTGACGAGCATCTAAAATCTGTAAAGATGTTCCTGTTTGATGGAAAGGTACAGTTTAACAGCGATGAGATAGCTCAATCCAAGTTTGACTCTATAAAGTCACAGACTGCAGAAATTATGGAACGCATTTCTCATGAAAAAGCAGAGATACTCAACATACAGCAGCGCATTGCAGACTTGTCGCTTGATGACTTGCCAACAGAAACACCAAAACAGCAGATTGAAGAATCAGCCCAGTCGTATCTGGAATCAGCAAAAGATGAAGAACCTGTTGTAGCACTACCTGAAGTTCCACAAAATGTCGAGGCACCACCAGAAGTTCCTCGTGATGTTGAAACAAAGGACGCAATACACAACTATGCATGCATAATTGCACAGCAAAACAAAAAGCCAGATGACACAGAACCCGGTGACTGGCTTACAAGAATGCAAGCGCAATAAGTCTGAAAATTAGTTCTTTAACATTTAGAAATGCCTGATACATAGTATCGGCGTGAGTTCTAAAATATACCACATCGGACTAGGACATAATGACACTCTAACAAGAAAAAAGGCCGATTCTGATTTTATTTTGTTTTGGAATGAACAGGCAAAAAACCTATCCTGGTTTAAAACTTGGGATAAGACACTAGAATGGAATCCTCCTTTTGCAAAGTGGTTTGTTGGAGGCACGATAAACGCATCATACAATGCACTTGATGTTAACCTCAAAAAAAAGGCAAAAAAGACTGCGATTTTGTGGGAAGGCGAAAATGGAGACAGGCGCGCTTTAACATATGAAGAGCTCTGGCTTGAGGTAAACAAGTTTGCAAACGCACTAAAATCGCTTGGCGTGAATAAAGGCGACAGGGTCACAATTTACCTCCCAATGGTGCCTGAGCTGCCAATCTCGATGCTTGCGTGTGCAAGAATCGGCGCCATACATACTGTAGTGTTTTCAGGGTTTAGCTCAAACTCACTAAGAGACAGAATCGAGGATTCCAGATCTAAAATTATCATCACAGCAGATGGCGGCTACAGGCGAGGAAACATAATCAAGCTAAAAGAGGTAGTAGACGACGCAATAAAAGATCTTGATTTTGTGCAAAATGTAATTGTTTATGAAAGAACAAAGCATGGAATATCACTAAACAAAAAAGACAAGCTATGGAATGAGTTAATGAAAAACGTAAAAACAAGTTGTGAGCCTGAAAAATTAGAAAGTACTCACCCGCTCTACATACTTTACACATCTGGAACTACTGGAAAGCCAAAGGGGGTGCTGCACGGGACAGGTGGATACCTTACTCACCTATACTCTACTTTTCAGTGGGCCTTTGACATAAAAGATTCTGATGTTTACTTTTGTACTGCAGACATTGGATGGGTGACAGGCCACAGCTATGTAGTTTATGGGCCGCTGATGCATGGTGCAACTCAGCTAATGTATGAGGGAGCGCCTGACTATCCAGACACATCAAGGATGTGGGGTTTGATTCAACGATACAAAATCACAATATTTTACACAACACCGACAGCGCTTAGAATGTTTATGAAATTTGGAGATTCAATTCCAAACTCGTTTGATCTATCTTCATTGCTTTTGCTTGGAACAGTTGGAGAGCCAATCAACCCTGAAGTTTGGGTCTGGTATTTTAAAATAATTGGAAAAGAAAAGTGTCCAATCATTGACACTTGGTGGCAAACAGAGACAGGAGGCCTGATGATATCAAATCTCCCAGGCCTTGAAACAATTCCATTAAAACCTGGCTCTGCAACAAAACCAATTCCTGGTGCACAAATTTCAGTTGTTGATGCAAAAGGAAATGATCTTGCAGCCAACACAAAGGGTTACTTGGTAATTAAAAATCCGTGGCCTGGGATGCTTTTGACACTATGGAATGATGATGCAAAATACAAGTCAGTTTACTGGTCAAAATATGAAAACGCCTACTATCCAGGCGATTATGCAATAAAAGACAGTGATGACTATATCTGGCTGCTTGGACGGGCAGACGATGTATTGAAGGTTGCAGGCCACAGGATTGGAACTGCAGAGCTAGAAAGCAGTATTGTTTCGCACAAGGATGTGGCAGAGGCAGCAGTGTGCAGCATTCCTCATGAGGTCAAAGGCGAGGCTATAATCGCATTTGTTGTGCTAAAAGAAGGAGTAAAGAAAACTGGCGACCTATTAAAAAAGGAGATAATTGAGATAATTCGCTCAGGCGTTGGCGCTATAGCTACACCTGAACAGATCCACTTTGTGACAAGGCTGCCAAAAACACGTAGTGGTAAGATAATGCGAAGACTGCTAAAAGCCATAGCAAATAATGACAATGTTGGTGATATAAGTACACTTGAAGATGGTGCAGCAGTAAGTGAGGTCCAAGATGTGCTTAATGAATTAAAATATTCGATAAAAAATAACTAAGTTTGGTTTTTGCACACAAATGGATGTAGTTTTTCCTCGTTGTATAATGTCACGATTCCATTTATGTCACATTCTGAAATATAGGCTTTCTCAACTGAAAAGCTAGAGTTCATTAAGTCCCTTGATGACATTGCGTGAGGTAGTCCCAAGGCATGACCAAGTTCATGTCTTATGACTGCTTCCA
>JAUYOQ010000262.1 GCA_030697975.1 Nitrosopumilaceae archaeon
ATAAAACTCTATGGTTGATATATATTTTTTTTATCCTATAGTTAGGCAAACAGTAAAGTGGTAGAATAGGGGATAGATTAGTACGCAACAACTAAAAATTTATTTTGAAAAAAAAGACATATTTATTTAGATGATTACATATATAATTTTTTTAAGTCTAACTAGTAACTGTCATCGCTATCAGATGATTCTCTTTCTCGTCGCAAAGATAGTACTCTTTCACTGGTTAATGACGCAGCTAATTGCTCATTTGCTCTTCTAACTTTGATGGTTTTCAATTTCCTGGCCCTAGATTCTTTAACAAGTTCAAGTTGTTCATCAGATATCTGATGATATTCATTCCAACAAACAACTTCATCCTTATCGCTGGTACTGATGCACATTGGTTTGTCACAAGTCGCACATGAATGGTGTGTACGTGTCGCACATATGACGCAGTAATGACGACCTTTTCCCCCCTCCGTATATCGTGGTGTGTGAAATCCAGTTAATCTGTTCGATTTGATTTGCATATCTAGCTTGAAAGGAATATCTTCCTCAAATGATGGTGCTTTAATCAACTGCATAACTAAAGTCTGTGTAAAGTGTAACTAACAACTTGAACTCCTTTGTCCTTACCTTTAGTAAGATTATTTTTTGTTTTGCGTATTATGTGGCTGTTGACACAAACAACATTTAACATATGCGCATAAATCTTTCTTTTCCAATGAGACGTTCTTAAGTTAATTCGATAATATGATATTAACTGATCTACCATATCTGTGCCTCCCATACAAGAATTGTAAGTATTAACAGCCGTTGGTCTATCAATTTTAATCTTTTCATATACTTGTGATTGAGGATTTTTTGAATTCCTTTCAACAATATCTTTGTTAGGCTTCCAAGTACATAATAAACTTACAGCCTTCTTGTCCATCCAAGATATGAAGTAAGTAGTAGTATTATTAATAACACAAGATGACATTTTCATATTCCCTCTTTGTTATTTATTGGATACTCTAAAAGATTCTTTTGGTAGACCTTTCTTATTAAGCTCTACATTTCCAACACAATGAATACCATGTGCCCTTAAATATGCTATCATAGGTATGGATGTGTACCAATTATCAGTAGTACACATATATGATTCCGATGATGCAACTGTGGAGACAATGTTAGTATGTAAACAGGATAGAACGTGGCTGGCATATCTAAAGGTATATTCTTTTCTTTCCCTCTATACATATAGAATTTCCATTGATAGCCAGTTAGGATTAAAAGGCTTGTTACGATTGCATACTTTGCAACGATGTCTTCCTTTAAATGGTACCGATTGTTCATCAATATCAAAATTTTGACCAAGAGTCCAATATTGTTGACTTTTGTCAGATAAGAATTCCACTAGCTCTGTTACAGTCCAGAAAGGATCCACACCTTTTTGTCTCTCTTGTTCTTCTAACGTCGTAGTAGATGTATCTACAAAGTGCCAATTCGCCAAGATGTCCTCAAAGCGATGCCTTGTCATGATCCTAGACACTAATGGTATGCTATGCTTACATGACTCCATGCATCTCTGATTGTAGGTACTCCGTTTAATCTTCCATACACTCCAAAAAGGTTGTCTTTGATATGTATTCAGTTTCACTATCTTCACTTGAATCATCATAGTCAAATAATGGATTCTTTGCACGTTTACTGAATCTACCAGATTTACAAATTGTCAACTATTGATCAATTCGTTTTTTTTTGCTGTTTGCAGCTGCGGACAAGTAGCTTTATTATGCCCAATTGTTCCACATGCACTACATGTCGTTTTTTTCCTTTCTTTCGTTACTTGCAATAACTCCACAGATGAAAATTTACCATTTTCCAGAACACTAATAAATTCCTAAAATGAAAAAATATATACAATAAAAATGTCAATTTTAATATATTAAAGTGATTTTGACTCACTTCAGTGTTTATTATTGTTGTAAGAAGTGTATTATCACCATTTGTAACCATATTTCCATCCAAATCGACCAATTCCATGATTTTCACTTTATATATTTCTACAAAAAATGATAGAAAAAAACGGCTAGTAGGAAGCTCAGAAAAATCAACTTTTGACTATTTTTTTCAAAACGAGGAGTATCAAACCTATGGATCAAACGAAAGCTCTTTCCAAGCTCTATTTAACTATTTTTGTTATAAGTGAAAGAACGAAACAGAAAATTTTTTATTTTATTTCAAAGTGCGAAATCCAAAAAAAAAAGACCGCAGCGGACTTTTTTCGACGTTTGGGCGTCAGAGGGTTAA
>JAUYOQ010000263.1 GCA_030697975.1 Nitrosopumilaceae archaeon
TGCTGTGTAAAACTACAGAGTTGTGAGCTTGGAGTTCTTTTGGAACAAGTTCAAGTGAAGATTCTGCAAGTATTAACGAAAGCATGGAGATTATTGTTGTATCTGTTTTTTAAATTCTGACCAACCAGGTTTTGGAGTTCCCTTAACATCGACTAGTCCTGCATTGCACAAGTAATAACCAAGTCGCTCTATTACAAACTCACTGCTTCCCAGTCCAGATCCCCCCCCAACAGTAATTTTTGATTCAACACTTTCTTGTTTATCTGGAAAACACGAGCCCTCTGGTCTATCATATTGTCTGTACCACGTAAAGAATTCAATCTGTGACTTGTTTTTTCTATAGAAATCATATGCAGTTTTTAAAAATTCTGCTTGGGCCTGCTCATTTCCATTAACAAACTCAGATGTACTCCAACTTATTTCAAATAAAGCAACTTTTTTGTCAGGAACCAAATCAAACATTTTTTCCAAATCAGTTTGCGCTTCGTATGGCGTTTTTGTTATATCGTTTAGGCTGTCTACTGGAAAGTATGAAAAGGCAACAAAATCACCCATGCCAAGCTCACTTACTAGATTTTCTAGATTTTTGTTAAAAATGGCATGTAGAGCAAATGAGCTTCCTATTTTTACGTTGGGATGTTTTTGTTTAATTTTCTCATATACAATATTGAAAAAGTGCTTATAGTTTTCAACTCCTCCCTCGTTATAGCGAAAGTGTTCCTCGATTTCTGCACCAATTATGACAGTATCAATTATGTTGTATCTAGATAATACAACATCAAGAACTCTTACAGTGTTGTCTGCAAGGTTTTCTGTGAGTGCCTGTCTTCCCATCCAGTCAGGAAATGGCCCAAGTGCAGGTCCATTTACTACAGAAAAAAATAGTGTTACTTGCATGTTATTTTTTTTATTAAAGCTCATCAGAATATCAGATTCTTTGAAATTGAACTGATCCTTTTCAGGCTCTAAAATGTTCCAAAACATATAGAGGTTGTTTCTTCCAACGCCAGTTGTTGCTGCTTGTTCATAGACTCTGTTTAGCTCTTCAAGTGTAGTTGCAGCTGTTGGTGTATTTACAACAAGTCCAAGATTTGGATTTGTAGTTAATGGAATTGTATTGTTATTTTCAAAATCAACTGTTAAAACAGCAATGATTGTTATAACAGCTGCAGCTATTATTGCTCCAACTCCACCAACTAGTTTTTTGTTCAATGATGTTGGCAGAAGAAAAGGTAGTAAAAAAGTTGTGATAGGTCAGCCAGAAGTGCAGCCACTAAAGCCACATTCTATGCATATGCTACATCCTTCCACAAAAACAAGATTGTTTTTGCAGGTAGGACATAGGCTTTCTTCTTTTGTTTCCTCTTTTACGCTGCTTTGTTTTGGTGTTTCTTCTGGAGTCTTTAGCCGTAGTGCGTTATCAACTTGGGTTCTTATGTAAGAGTTCTTGATATTTTGTGTAATAAAGTCGGTAACAAAATTGCTTGGTCTTACCTCAAAGGTCTTTTCTGCATTTTCACTTGTCATATGAAGTACCTGCTGGTGTCGTGAGCCATCACGGTATACGGTAATGCCTTTTAGCGCCATTTCATGTGCCAAAAGATATGCTGCCTTGACGTCGTCTGATGATACATCATGTGGCATGTTAATTGTTTTTGCAATTGCATTGCCAATCCAGATCTGCCATACAGATTGCGCCATTAGGTGGTCTGCCCAGTGAATATCCATTGCTGTAACAAAGATTTTTTGCATCCATTCTGGGATTTCTGGGATTCCCTTAAGTGACCCATAGTTGTCTGCGATTTTTGCAAGAATTTCCTCGCTGTACATCCCGTTGTCTTTGAGGACTTGATCAAAGATTTTGTTTGTATAAAAGAACCTCCCTACTGTTACGCGCTTTTCAAAAACAAGTGCAAATGTTGGCTCCATTCCGTTTGAGCAGTCTGCTATCATAGATAAAGTGCCTGTTGGGGCTACAGTTGTTGTAAGTACGTTTCTAATCCCATGTTTTTTTATCTTTAAGATTAAGGCGTCCCAGTCATGGCTGTGTTCTTCTTTTGGTTTTTCATAAAATCCGGCAATAGGTATATTTCCTTCAGGATATTCCGTTTTTGGACATAATGGAAATTCTCCTCTTGATTTTGCCAAGGCAACGCTTTCTTCCATAGAATAGTATGATAGTGCCTCGGCTAGATTTGATTGGAATTCATATCCTTCTTGTGAGTTGTATGGAATTCTAAGCTTGTAGAGTAGATCTGCAACTCCCATAACACCTAGTCCAATTCGTCGCGACTCTTTTGATGCAACATCGATTTCTTTGACAGGATAATTATTCATGTCAATTACGTTGTCAAGAAATCTTGTAGTTTTTCTGATAGTCTCTTCATATCGTTGCCAGTCAAACTCATACTGTCCGTCTGCTTTTCGTTTTACAAGATTTGCCAAGTTGATAGAGCCAAGATTGCATGACTCGTATGGATAGAGACTTTGCTCTCCGCATGGATTTGTAGCACGTAGTGGCATACCTCTTGCTTTTGCAAATACATTGTATTTGTTGATTAGATCAAAAAAGATCAGACCCGGTTCTGCACTCTTCCATGCTGAAAGTGCTATCAGATCAATTAGCTGATGTGAGTTAATCTCACGGACAGGTGACTTGTCACGAGGATTGCGTAACATGTACTTGCCGTCTTCGGTGTTTACAAGTGCATTCCAAAAGTCTTCCCATATTCCAACGCTGACATTAAAGTTCTCCAAAATGCCAGGCTGTGTCTTGTTTGTGATAAATTTTTCAACGTCTGGATGCCATGCCTCCAAGATTCCCATGTTTGCACCTCGACGTTTTCCTCCTTGCTTTACAACTTCGGTGACTGTGTTTATGATGTTCATAAAGGAGACAGGTCCTGAAGCAACACCAGACGTTGATGCTACAATGTCTCCTTCTTGGCGCAGATCAGAATAGTTTATTCCAACCCCACCGCCCGATTTGAAGATTAGTGCTGCGTCTGATGTTGATTTCATGATTCTTTCCATGTCATCTTGCATATCAAGCACAAAACAGGCAGATAATTGGCCTAATCGTCCACCTGCATTCATCATTGTTGGTGAGTTTGGTAAGAAGTCTTGTGCTGTCATAAGTTCCATGTATTCTTTTATCTTGTCGGCATAGTCATCAAGCTTCTTTGATGCAATCATAGTCAAGAGTTCTTTGAAGCTTACTTTCATCTGGCCTTTCTTTGCCAAACTAATGTAGTGATTTATCAGTCCTCTAAAGTGCCACTTGTTTAGATAGTATTCGCCTATTTTGAATTTGTAATCAAAGTCATCAAGTTTTTCAAGGTATTTTCTTGCCTCTTCTATGTCCTGCTTTATGTTGCCTTCAACTGAAAAGACCTTGTTATCATACAAGACATCTCCAAGGCCTACTAAAATCGCGACTCGCTCAAACATAGCTCCTGGGCTTTCAATAATTTCGCTTTTGTTATTTCGCATAAGGTATCTTGATGCCAACACCCTCAAACAATTGAGATCAAACTTTTTTGCTACCGAATCAAGGAATTTGGTGTTTAGTATCTTCATTTTGTTGTCTCTTAATTTGCGTCGTTCATGTCTGTACAGAATGTAGGCTTTGGCTATTTCGCTATAGCCCCGTTCAATTAGACTAGATTCTACCATATCTTGAATATCTTCAACGCTTGGTGTGTTTGATGCAGAGAAACCCTGCTCCATTAATTTTTTCAAAACCCCGTCTGTTAGTTCTTCTGCTAAACCACGGTTCGCTTCACCCGTAGCAGCCCCAATCGCCTTGTATATGGCGTTTGTAATTTTGTCTTTGTTGAAATTCGTCGTTTTTCCATTTCGTTTGCGAATTTCAACGATCGAGTCTTCTATTTGAGAAAAATCTGCCATAAATATCTCCGAAATAGTCTATGAAATCAAGTGAATATAACTTCTGTGGCAAAAAAATTTTTATCAAGATCCGATTTAGCTCAACAACTTTTACACTAGTATGATAAACTTAGTAGTGGTTAAGATTACAAGTTTTCTAAAAAGTAGCTAAATGTCTTTCTTGGTTTTTCGAAAAAAGTTTTGTTATAACGAATTTCGTCTTAATTTATTATATATGGAGACTTGCATTTGGGGCATTTATCACCTAATTTCTCATCTTTTAGTCCACAGTTACCGCAGATCGCTACTTTCTTTACAGGTTTAAAGGAGGAAAGCAAATCTGATGCCTTTTCTATTATACTCTTGATTTCATCGGCTTTGGCGTCTTTTGAGAACTTGATTCGGGTTAATAAACCGCCATCAAGCATCTTTGCCATCTTGTTACATTCTACTATTTTATCGCTTTTAGCTGAAAAACCAGAGATTTCTCCAGCATCAAATGCTATTCCTTCCGAATAAGATTCACCTTCTATGGTCTTAAGAATCGACATTTTACCGTATTTTTCTCCGTCTAGTGTGGCAAATCTACTTGATCCTTCGCTTTCTACCATGCAGACATTAACAGTATCGCCGGTTTCCTTTCCTTTCTTTTTTGCTACACTTACTGCAGTATCAATTACCTTGTACAAAATATCTTTTCCTTCTTTATTGCCCTCATATCCTAAAATGTGAAAGACTGCTTCCCGTAGTCCAACCAGATTAATGACTAGAGAAACTGATCCCCGCTGCATATATTGCGTGTTGCTAGCAAGTATAGGGTTTAGTCCACGTCTTGTCAGATCTGAAACATCTTTTTTCCTCAATGACATAGAAGAAAGTGCTGGCTTCATCAATAGTGCCAGTCGTGCTCTAAAGTAAGTTTCGTCTTTGTTTGATTCAAATGCAAGTCTTGGCAAATTGATTGAAAGTGATTGGAGTTTGATCGAAGTTGTTCCTGCATTCTTTATATCAACACGTAAGATTCCCTTGTTTGATGCTTGCTCTTTTGTAAGGAAGATTTGTCCACCAAGTGCTATTATTTCTGAAAGGACGTCTGATACGTCTGTGACATTACCTTTTTCATAGTCAATTATCAGTCCGATTTTTGGAATTGGTGTTATCTTTGTATATTCTTTGTATGCAGAAAGGATTGCTTTGATGATCTTTGTATCAGAACCTAATTGGACTAAAAATGAAACAAGTGTCGGGCTTTTACCATATTTTGAAGATGTCGATGCAGTAGAGAAAGCATTTGTTAATCTTAGCTCCAACTCTGAAATATCTTTTGAATGCTTTGATAACAATGAAACTAGCCCATCCATTACCACCTCTTGAGATGTCTCTTTTGAGACTAGGGAAATTACCATTGATAGTGAAGTTATCAAGTTATCTAGATCCTTAATTGATGAAATCCTTGTTACGCCTAGACATTTGCCCTTAAGGTCAAGGCCATCTTCGATTAACTCTTTGACATTGATGAATATAGTATCAGGCAATAGAGACCATATGCCAGGATTTGTGATGTGAAGGTCGCCTGAGAGATGCGAGTCTGCTACATCTTTAGGCAGGGTATTTAAAAGCAGGTGCTCGGCAAGAGCTGCCTGGCCTGTCTTAAATAATAGCTCTTCTGCTCCAGCATCCACATTATTCACATTAGATATCATTTCCTGAACATCAAAGACTGGCAAGCCAAGCCTTGCAAGTTTATTCCTATACTCCTCATGGCCATGTTCTAAGAGAACTGAGTTTACCATCTCACGAATTAAAGAGCCTGTTAGGTATGTTGTTTGATATTTGTAGATTCGATTTTCTACTTCTTCTGTTATTTTTTGTGCTAGTTCAAGTGGCAAACTGCCCTCACGAACCAAAGACTGGATGATTTTATGAGAATTAAATTCCTCAATTGATTCATGTGAGGTTCTAACATACATTTTCCCGCTTTCAATTATTGATCTTTCCTCAATCTGTCTTGCAAGACTTAGAACCAGTTTGCCCAGATTTGTAATAGTATAGCGTCTTTCGGATTTGTTAAGCGCTACTAGTGATTGCCGCAACAATTTTCGCAAATGATATGCAAATTTTCCGCTTTCTTTTTTTGACTTAAATCCTGCAAGTGACTTTAATTCTGAATAGGTCAGAGGTCCTTTTGAGTTTAAAATTCTTAAAATATCGATTCTGTTTGGGCTTGCCATGACAGAAAAGATCATTCTTACGCGCTTTGATGTTGATTGTAAAATACCGCCACGCTTAGGATCCTCTAGGTCCTCGCTCAGTTCCATAACCATGTCTAAAAGATCAGGGGTAATTAAGATTTATGACAAAATATGATGTTGTGATTTTTTCTTAATTACCAAATTGCAATATTTGTAATATCAAGATCTAGCAATTCAGAAAAGTTTTTAGATCAGTTTTCTTGGACATCAAGTGTAAATTCTGCAGTAGAAAGTGTCTGTCCACATGAGGGACATTTGTTATTGTATGGTCTTACTACATCTTTGATCGACTTGAGCATTTTCATATTAGCCACTTTTTTTCCACATTTTCCGCAAACTACTTCTACTGACATATAGTAAGCTGTTTTGCTCAAATTATTAGAAATCCGCTTGAAAGTTTTTAATAAATACAATAAATTTGATTTACTGTTTTTCTAGGATTATTCCACGTTCATCAAAGCCTATAATTTTGGCCTTTGAACCAATTGGAAGATCTGATGGTTTTGCCATATTTGCCATAAAACCTGATATTCTCAAGTCTGAGCTATCAAGTTGTAGTACGGCCCATGCGTATGGAGTGTACTTTTCAAAGCCTGCAGGAGGCACCGTAATTATTGTAAAAGTCACGACTGTGCCTTTGCCTTCAAGTTCCTCATTTTCAAATTCTTTGTTGCCACATTTTTGGCAAAAATATACTGTAGCCAAGTGCAGTTCACCGCAGTTTTTGCATTTTCTTGCAAGAACCTTACCTAGCTTTGCACATTCAATGAATTGTTGCTTTGCTGACAACTTATACACTTTGAAAAATATGTACTGCGCAACTTGCGCCAGTTGCACCAAAATTATGTGTAAGTCCAATCTTTGCGTCTTTTACAGTTCTTTCGCCTGCTCTTCCTGTAAGCTGATCAAAAACCTCAACTACTTGACCCACACCTGTTGCACCAATTGGATGTCCTTTTGATTTTAGTCCACCTGATGGATTAATCGGAATTTCCCCATTTAGTCTTGTTTTCCCATCCCGCACTGCTTCAACTGCCTTACCCTTGTCAAAGAATCCTAGATCTTCGGTGTCAACTATTTCTGCAATAGTGAAACAGTCATGGACTTCAGCAAAGTCAACATTTTTTGGTTTGATTCCTGCCATCTTGTAAGCTGCCTCTGCTGCAATTTTGGTGCTTGGTATTGTTGTTAAGTGATTACGGCCTTGCAGTGCTGCAGGGGAACCACCCCTTCCAGAACCAATAACACGAATGTAATTTTTTGTATGTTGTTTTGCAAATTTTTCATTACATAAAATTACAGAGCTTGCACCATCAGAGAATGGGCAACAATCATAGAGCTTTAATGGACTTGCAACTACAGCAGAATTCATTACATCATCAATTGTAATTTTTTTTCGTAGATGTGCTTTTGGATTAAGAAAACCATTATCATGATTTTTTACTGCCACCATTGCCAAATCTTCTTCAGTAGCTTTGAATTCTGTCAAGTATGCTCGTGCCATGGATGCAAATAGTCCTGGAAATGATGCGCCTGCTTGGCCTTCATAAAAAAAATCAGAGCAATAAGAAAAGTATGTTGTTGTCCACTCTGTACCTGTGTGAGTTACTTTTTCAACTCCTGTAACTAGTACTGCATCATAAAATCCACCTGCAACGTTTGCAAATGCTTCTCTAAATGCAACAGATCCGCTTCCACATGCAGATTCGATTGATAATGATGGTTTTTCAGGTATTCCCAAGTTGCTCATTACTACAGGACCCAAGTGTACCTGCTTGTCTGCAACACCAAAAACATTTGAGATATAGCCAGCCTCGATTTCTTTTGGTTCAATTCCTGCACTTTCTATTGCGTCAACAGAAGCCTGGACAGTAATGTCTGCAATGCTTTCCTGCAATTTGCCATATTTGGTGCTTCCAGCACCAATAACACAAACCTTTTCCACAATTGTCGCTGACAAGAATCCCTATAAAAATTCTTCAACTATTTTTATTGCGATAAATCATTGAAACAAAACATGCTAGTTGCAAAAAATAGAGTACGAGTTGTTCCAGCTAGTCTGGCAAGTTCCCGAAATTTTGTAAAGTCAACAGAAAAGAAAGCTGATGTGTTTAGGAGCGAGATAGAGCAGTATTTTGATAAGAATGGATACCTGTCTTGGTCTTCAAAAAAGAAAAAGTATATAATTTTAGGAACAAATTCACCAAAAAACGGACTGGTTGATTGTCCACAGTGTCATGTTGGACAACTAATGGTAATTCGTTCACGTACAACAAAAAAACGGTTTATGGGTTGTTCAAACTATTATAATGGCTGTCGTGCCTCTTCACCTCTTTTGCAAAAAGCCAAGCTTCGTGCAACCAAAATTCGTTGCGAGTTATGTCTATGGCCTATTGTGTTGTTCCGTTATAGTAGAAAACAAAAGTGGTCAAGACAGTGTTCAAATTTTGTTTGTAAGAGCAGAAAACTCTAAATTTTAAAATTATTGTAAAGATCAGTTCTTCTGTTTTGTAGTAAGGGCATAGTCTTTCTTATTCTTTTGAGATCATCAAGTGATATGTTTACAATTCCAATTCCTTGACGCTTCTTCATGTCAAGCAATATTTTGCCGTAAGGATCCACTACAATACTTCGACCACAGTAAATGTTACCTACTTGATCAGGTGCAACTACATAACATCCATTTTCTATTGCGCGAGTTTTGTTAATTGCCAACCAGTGTTCTTCTTTCATATTTCCTTTTACCCAAGCAGATGGTGCAATCAAGACTTCAGAGCCTGATAATGCCAAGATGCGAGACATTTCAGGAAATCTCAGGTCATAGCAGATCATCATTCCTAGTTTGCCTAAACTTGTTTTTGTTGGCATTGTAATTTTAGAACCAGCTGTCAATTTGCTAGATTCTTTGAATCCTAATGCATCATAAAGGTGGATTTTGCGATATGTAGACAATATTTTGCCTGATTTTCCTACCAAGAATGCTGTATCATAAACACGACTTTTTTTCCTGCTTTTTTCATAAAAAGTTCCTACCACAAAAATAGAATTTTCTTTCGCGGCATTTGCGACTGATGTTACAAATTCCCCGTTTACTGTTTCTGCCAATCTTGCAAGTGTTACAGCTGATTGTGATGAATTTGTGTAAAACATCATAAATTCAGGAAATGCACATAGATCTGCTCCTTTTTTTGCTGCAGTTTTGATGTAATTTAGAATTTTTTTTAGGTTTTGATTTTTACTAGTTGATGCTTTAAACTGTACTATAGCAATCTTTGTCATTATGTTTTGTAAAAGTAAATAAAATAAAAAGAATTACAGCTGGTTTCCTGCCATAAACCAGTTTTCTTTTGGGTTTTCGTCAAAAACAACAATTACGTGGTTTTCTTTTGTTTTTAGAATTTCAACTGCGGACTTTGTTACTGCTTTTGCGAACTCTTCTTTTTGTTGCTGACTTCTTCCAGGATATAGTGAAACGGTGATCAGTGGCATGAGTACATGCAAATATGGTATGATTTATTCTTAATCAGTAATTTCCTTTCCATCCATATCTTGTGCCATATGTAAATTCAGATCCATGTGTTTTTTTGTACAACATTCCAGTTGCCAGTCCTATTACAAATCCACCAATGTGAGCCAAAAAGGCAATCCCCCCACCAGCTACACCAAAACCAAAGTTTTGTATAAAAAATGGCAAAAGATTTTGAAAGATCAACCAGAATGGTAAAAACCATTTTGCTTGAATGTGCATCATTCTCCAGAAAAATCCCATCATCATCATTGTCGTAATTTTTGCACGAGGAAACATCGCAAGATATGCACCCAAAATCCCAGATATTGCACCTGATGCTCCAACAGCTGGGATTGGACTTGTAGGGTTACCCATGATATGAACTAGTCCTGCACCTACTCCCCATACAAGATAAATCAATAGAAACTTTGTTC